>CAYFWA010000968.1:0-2744 GCA_964346625.1 uncultured Myxococcales bacterium | reverse complement strand
CGAAGCCGGCTTCGATGGTATCCGTGGTCCCGGGGAGGGTGTAGTCGAAGTCCGAGAAGTTGGCCAGCAGGTCGTAGCCAAGTCCCACCGACAGCCACGAAAGGAAGTAGTAGCTCGCGTGCGCGCCCACCAGCAGGTAGTTGTCGGTGCGCGCGCAGCCGGCCGCGCTGGCGCAAGTATTTCCGTTGACCTCCACCGCGGCCCGGTATCCTTCGAATCGCGCCATGGTCCAGCCCACCTTGGCCGCCAGCACCAGCCGCTCGAAAAAGGCCAGGTTCAGCGCCAGGTAGGCCGAGTCGGCCTTGTACAGATCGCCCACCACCGAGTCGCGCGAGTCGTGCTGGTAGCCCAGCGCCAGCCCCGCGGTGGGGGCGATCTCCCATTTGAGCCCCACGTTGGCGGCCACGTCGTGGTGGTCGTTTTCTGCGTCGGGCAGCTCGTCGGTGAAGAAGTGGCCCCGGTAGCCGATGCCCAGGTCCACGGTGAGCTTGGGGGTGAGCCGCCCGGTGGCCCCCAGCATCACCAGCAGGGGCACCGAGGAGCGGTTGGAGGTAGCCAGGTTGGCCGCGTCGAAGCTGCTGTTCCAGTTGTAGTGATCGTAGCCGGTCTCCACCTTGAGCCACATGGTGGTGAGGGGGAAAAAGCGCCAGTCCACCTTCACCTTGGCGTGGTGCCGCATGGCGTTGGCGAAATCGAGCCGGTCCTCCTCGAAAAAGTCGATGATGAACCGATAGCCGGTGAGGATGGTGATCAGCCCGAGGCCCGGGTTGATGGTCATGTCGAAGCCGGCGGCGTTGTAGCTGCGGTTGTAGCCGAACTCCACCCCGGCCCGCGGCTCGTTGGTGCGCACGTACTGCTCGACGAGCTGGAAACGAAACACCCCCGAGGGGTTGAACAGCACCGAGCCGCCGGCGCTGGCGCCGATCAGGTGGCGGTCCTTGCCCCCCGTACCGATGTCATTCAGGTACGCCGTGTAGTCCAGACCAAGGTTGAGATCGTAGACCACTGAGGGCTTTTTCCCTTTGCCCGACGCAGTGCCCAGGCTCAGATTGGGCATGATCCGCAGAAAACCAGAGGACTGCGGATTGTTCGGGCTGTAGAAGGCGTTGCTGTCCCAGCCGCCCTCGAGATCGACGCCGGCGTGAAACACCGAGCGGCCGAAGCGCAGGCCCGTGGTCTTCTCGACCCCCTTGACGGCATCGGGGATCTTCACCGCGCCCAGGCCGAAGCCGGTGGACGGCGCCCCTTCCGCGCCCCCGCGGGCCGACGCGTCGCGCGGCGCGCCCGCGATCAGGGTCACCGCGAAAAGCAGGGTCAAGACGTTGGAAAACAAAAAGCGGTCGTATGGCATGGCAGAGCGTCTTCGGTTCATCAGCGGTCGCTCGAGCGGCTAGCCAGCGTTGCTGGAAACAGGGTCGCACATCTTGGGCGTACGGTTCACACAGCGATTTCTACCTGGAGTCTCCCCGCGTCGCGCCCCAGCACGCGGCCAAAAGCCCGGATTCCCTTCGGTGCTACAGGTACGGTGACGCCTCCGGCGGCCTGGGCATCACCCAGATGGCCCCGGTTGGCTGCGTCGGATCATCCTGCGGAATCTTGGGATCCACCGTCTCGATCACCTCCGGCTTGTCGGTGACCTTGATGGCCTCCCCGGCGCACTGTCGGGCTTCCTCGGTCTTTTCGTCCACGCGCTCCTTGAACATGGAGATCCGCTGCCTGAGCGACACCGGGCTCCCCGTGGCCCCGGAGGCCTTGTCCATGAGGTACTTGGAGAACTGCTCGCGCGCCAGCGCGATCAGGTTCTTGATCTGCTCCAGCTTGGACTGCACGCAGTTGATGCGCACGATGTCCTTTTTCTTCTTGGCGCGGGCCAGCATGGCCTGGGTGGCGGCCTGGTTCTTCTGCATGGACGCGAGGTCCTTGCGCACGACGCGCAGATCCTCGGCCGGGTCGCCGGTGGCATCGGCCGCATTGCCCTGCCCGCGAAGCAGGGCCACCCCGGTCAGCCCCGTGCTCACCACGATCGCGCCTACCAAGAACCATTTGAGCGGAGTTCTAGTCATCTCGGACCTCGAGCCTCTCGAAAACCAGCAGGGGGCAGCCACCCACCTAGAGTAGACTAGGGGGCGCCCCGGGGTTTGTCAACCAGTATCCCTGGGTCTACATGAAACCCTCCCCGCGGGAAGCATCAGGTCAAATGGTTTGATTTACGTGGAAAAAATGAGGGGGCTTCGGCCGACCGGATACGGCGGGCTCAACCGCCCGGGGTAAAGCGCACCGAGAAGGGCCCATAGAAGATCTTGTTTGGCACCTTGCCCAGGTGCCAGCGTCCGACCTTGCCCTTGATGCAAGACACCAGGCTGCCGCCCATGCCCGAGATCACGTTGACGTTGCTCACGCGCCCGTTGGGCATGATGATGAAGCTGATCTTGACCGAGCCGCTGAGCTTCGGGTTGTTGATCAGGGCCCGGTTGTAGCAGGCGCGCAGGCTGTAGACCCGCCCGCGGATCTTGGCGCGGACCCGAGAGCCGGCCGAACCGCCCACCCGCGGCGGGGGCACGAAGGACGAGACCTTGCCCTTGATCTTCTTGACCCGCATGGGCTTCATCACCGCTTCGCCGCCGCCCCCGCCGCCCGTGCCCACACCGCCCCCGGCGCCCACGCGGCCCTTACCGCCTTTGCCCACCAGGATCCAGGAGATCCTTCTGGACGCCGTCCTGCTGGGCCGGGGCGGGGCCGCCTTT
>CAYFWA010000967.1:0-2750 GCA_964346625.1 uncultured Myxococcales bacterium | reverse complement strand
CGGCTCCGGCGTCCGGCTCCGGCGTCCGGCTCCGGCGTCCGGCTCCGGCGTCCGGGGCGGGATGCCGCTGGGTCGATGTGAACCAGGTGGTTCCACCCTCCCCACCTCAGGGAGGCAGCTCGCAGGCGCGCCGTGCCCGGTGGTTTGGCGATAAATCACATGATAACAGGACATTGTGAGCGCCGAGGGCGCTGAGGGTGTCGCTGGCATGCGGTTTGCTCACAGGGGGAGACGAACGATCGAGCAATCGAGCAATCGAGCAAACAACGCAAACAACGCAAACAGAAGGCAGCCGCCCGCGGTTGCCCAGGAGGAGACCATGCAACCGAAGCCCCTGATCCAGAATGCTCCCCCGGAGCTGCAGACCGTTCGCGATCTATGCCAGACCTGCGCGCACGCCGATTCCTGCGCGTTGCGCGAGGACCCCTCCAGTCCCGTGCATCAGTGCGAGGAGTACGACGACGGTGCGCGGGCCGCGGCGGTCCCCGCGCCGCCGCTGGTGTCGCTGCCCTCGGCGGCCGAGACCCGGGAAACCGCCGCCGCGCCGCATCTCGGCCTGTGCACCAACTGTGAGCACCGCGAGACCTGCACGCTGCCGCGCCCGGCCGGTGGGGTCTGGCACTGCGAGGAATACCGATGAAGTCCAACGCCGCATCCCTGGATCATGTCATCGCCCCCGAGCCCTCCGGATCCACTGGAGCGGGGGGCGCCCACCCGGCGACGCTTGTCCCCGGCGCAGACGCCCGGTCGGCGAGCCCCGAGGCCCTGCACCCCTACGCCGCGCGGGTGCTGGCGGATCTGAGCGCGCGCTACTGGTGGGAGCGGGAGTTCCTCTCGGCGGTGGAGGAGGTGCTGCTCGCCCTGGCGCCGGTGCTCGAGGAGTCACCCGCGCTCGAGGCGGAGCGCGTCCTGGAGCGTCTGGTGGAGCCGGAGCGGGTCATCTCGTTCCAGGTGGACTGGATCGACGATCAGGGCCGCGTCCAGGTGAACCGGGCCTGGCGCGTGCAGTGGAGCAGCGCCCTGGGCCCCTACAAGGGCGGGACCCGCTTTCACGCCTCCACCACCCTGGACTCGCTCAAGTTCCTCGGCTTCGAGCAGACCTTCAAGAACAGCCTCACCGGTCTGCCCCTCGGCAGCGGCAAGGGCGGCGCCGACTTCCACCCGGCGGGGCGCTCGGATCGCGAGGTCATGCGCTTTTGTCAGGCGTACATGACCGAGATGTTTCGTCACATCGGCCCCGACGTGGACGTGCCGGCGGGCGACATCGGGGTGTCCACGCGCGAGATCGGCTACCTGTTCGGCCACTACAAGCGGCTGACCCATCGGTTCAACGGCGTGCTCACGGGTAAGGCCCACTCTTGGGGGGGCTCGGTGCTGCGGCCAGAGGCCACGGGCTACGGCGTGGCCTACCTTGCCCAGGAGGTGCTGGGCGCCCGCGACGAGAGCCTGGATGGCAAGCGCGTGGCCGTCTCCGGCTTCGGCAACGTCGCCTGGGGGCTGGTCAAGAAGGTCACCCAGCTCGGGGGTCGGGTGGTCACCCTGTCGGGACCCGACGGGTACATCCACGACGCCGACGGCATCCGCGATGAGAAGATCGACTTCCTGCTCCGCATGCGCGCCAGCGGAGAGGACCGCGTGGAGCCCTACGCCGAGCGGTTTGGGGTCCCCTTCGTGGCGGGCCGCCGACCCTGGGAGGTGCCCTGCGACATCGCCTTCCCCTGCGCCATCCAGAACGAGCTGGATCGGGAGGACGCCGGGCGGCTGATTCAGGGCGGCTGCCGGTATCTGATCGAGGGCGCCAACATGCCCACCACCACCGACGCCGCGGTCCTGCTGCAGGACGAGGGCGTGGTCTTCGTTCCGGGCAAGGCGGCCAACGCCGGCGGCGTGGCGGTCTCCGGGCTGGAGATGTCGCAAAACAGCCGCCGCGAGTATTGGCTCGAGGGGGAGGTGGACGAGCGCCTCAAGGCCATCATGTCCCGCATCCACGCCGACATCGCAGCCACCGCCGATCGCTTCGGCGTCCCCGGCAACTACCTCGCCGGCGCCAACATCCACGGCTTCCTCAAGGTGGCCCACGCCCTGCTGGATCAGGGAGTGGGCTGACCTCGCCCCCGATCCGCCCCCCCCCATTTGGGTTTACCACGGAACGCCCGGCGCACGGCGCGGAGGTCGTGGCCCAGGCCGACGGCCAGCAGGGCGACGGGGTAGGTGATCCCGAACAGGGCCACGGCGACGCCGAAGCGCCACAGTCCGATGGGCAGCAGCCACAGGGCGAGGGCGCCGGCGGCGACGGCGAGGCCGCCGGCGAGGGTGACGCGGCCGAGATCGAGCACCCTGGGGAAGATCCGCAGGGTCCGCCAGACCTGCACCACGCGGATCACGTTGAAGGCGGTGATGGCCACGGCGGTGGCCACCGCGGCACCATAGATGCCGTAGCGGGGGATGAGCAGCACGTTGAGGCTCACGTTGATGACGAGCACCACGACGTTGTTGAGCAGCTCCAGCCCCGAGCGGCCCGCCATGAGCAGCGCGATCTGGGTGGGCCCGGCGGCGGCGTTGACCCACTTGCCCACCACCAGCACCGGGACCACGCCCCAGTAGGGTACGTAGCTCGGCCCATAGGCCGCCAGGATCAGCGCGGCGCCGAAGCAGATGACCCCCGACAGCGGGATCCACAGGGCGTAGATCCAGCGCGCCACCTGGCGGTAGGTGTGCTCCAGGGCGTCGCGCTCATCGCGCGCGATGAG
>CAYFWA010000966.1:0-2753 GCA_964346625.1 uncultured Myxococcales bacterium | reverse complement strand
CCTCTCGACCTCTCGACCTCTCGACCTCTCGACCTCTCGACCTCTCGACCTCTCGGCCTCTCGTCATCTCGGCCTACCCGTCGCCGCCCCGGGAGCAGACCGGGCAGCCCTTGCCCTTGACGGTGCGGTCTCGCACGGGGGCCTGCCAGACGTGGCCGAGGGCGCAGCGCCACCAACAGCGCTGAGGGGTGGCCGCGAGGACGTCGCGGGGCGTGAGCGCGCCGTTGCGCTGCGGGTCCCACTCCCGGGCGACCTTGGGAAACAGCCGCTTCAGGCAGTTGGTGGCAGAGACCCGCTTGCCGGCGCAGAAGGGGCAGCCCTTGTCTTCGCGGTAGCGTTTGCCGATGGAGGCCTCCCAGACGTGGTCGCGCCCCTTGGGGCAGCGCCACCAGACGCGCTTTTTCGCGGTGGCCTTGACCTTGGCCGGGGTGAGGGGGCGGTTGCGGCTCTTGTGCCACTGGCGGGCGAGCCCGGGCGCGCAGGTGGCCAGGCTGTTGGTCACCGAGAGCCTAAAGCCGGCGCAAAAGGGGCAGCCGTTGACGCTCTTGGCCTGCAGGTTGACGCTGCCCTCCCACTGGTGATCCGGCCCCTCGTCGCACCGCCACCACACCCGGCGGTTGGAGTGGGCGGCCACGTCGTGGGGCGTGAGATCCCCGTTCTTGTCGGGATGCCAGAGCGCGGCCACCTCGGGGTACACCGCCGCGAGGGACCGCTCGGGCGTCAGCCGCCTGCCGGAGCAGTAGGGGCAGCCCGTGCCCCCGGCGGTGCGGTTGTTCGGCTTGGTCTGCCACTCGTGGCGCGGGTCTGCCGCGCAGCGCCACCACACCTCGCGGTTGCTCCCGGCGACGACGTCGCGGGGGGTCAGCTCGCCGTTGCGGGTGGGGTGCCACTCGGCGGCGACGTCGGGGTGGGATCGAGCCAGGGAGATCTCCTCGGAGGCGAGCCTGCCGCTGCAGAAGGGGCAACCCGAGTCCTTGGAGGTGCGCGCGTAGACCGAGGTCTCCCACCGGTGGTCCGGCCCCGCGTCGCAGCGCCACCACACCCGGCGGTGGGAGCCCACCGGGATCTGCTCCGGCGACAGATCGCCGTTTCGCTCCGGGTCGAGCTGCGCGGCGAGGTGCGGAAACTGCTCTGCCAGGGAGTTGGTCACCGAGGCGCGCTTGCCCGCGCAAAAGGGGCAGCCGGCGCCCAGGCGGGTCCGGCTCACCACATCGGCCTGCCACTCGTGATCGGGCGCCTCGTCGCAGACCCACCAGACCTTGCGGTGGGTTCCGGCGGTCACCTGCTCGGGGCGGAGCTTCCCGTTGCGGCTCGGGTGCCACTGGGCGGCCAGCTCGGGATGCAGCGCCGCCAGGGAGTTGGTGACCGAGGCCCGGAGTCCGGCACAGAAGGGGCACCCCGATCCGTTTCGCGTGCGGTGGATGACCATGGTCTGCCAGACGTGGTCGGGGCCCGCGTCACAGACCCACCAGACCTTCTTGCCGCTGAAGGCGGCGACCTGATCCGGCGCGAGGTCGCCGTTGCGGGTCGGGTGCCACTCGGCCGCGATTTCGGGGTACCGGGCGGCCAGCGTCCGCTCCGGGGTGGGGCGCCTGCCCGAGCAGAAGGGGCAGCCGGTGGGGGACCGCCGCGTCCGGTTCGCGACCTTGGTGGCCCAGACGTGCTCGGGGTCCTTCTCGCAGCGCCACCAGACCTTTTTGTTGCTCCCGGCCACCACGTCCCGGGGAGTCAGATCCCCGTTGCGCGTGGGGTGCCACTCGCGCGACAGCTTCCGGTGCGTGTAGGCTAGCGACTTTTTCATGGGTATCTCATTTCGTCCCACACAACGGCACGACCGCATGGGGGAGCCGGCTGCCCGGTCTTTGCGGCTGCTCATCGAGAACCTGTCCGACACGGACACCGAGGAAGGCCTTCGGATCCTGGAGCCCACCTGGAGTCACCACCAGGAGGTCACGAGGGTGCTGGAGCGCTACCGCGGCGCCAAGCTCACCTACGTCGACGCCTCCAGCCTCGCCTTCATGTCTCGCCACCGTATCAAGCGAGCCTGGGCCACCGACCACCACCTCGGCCTCACCGGTGCCGAGGTCATTCCTGGGTCCTAGCAGCGTTCGGATGAGCTGGCGTACTCTTTGAACCATGGTGACACTGATCGGGGATCGCAGTGACCAGCGACGATTGGAGCGCCCCTGCGGAAATCTTGGACGTTCCAGCCTGGAAAAAGTGCGACTCACCGCAGATTTCTGAGACATTGTCGCGTAAGATCCTGGAATTGCGTCGTGGGCTCACGGCACTCAAATTGCATCAATCGCATGGTCAATCGAAACCGAAACCCCTGCCCATTTCGATTCTCGACGAGGAGCACCGCCATGGCTTCTGCCAAGCATCACCGCACCAACGCCAAAACGAGCCAGACCCGCAAGCGAAAGCAGGCCACGAGCCCGGTCGCGCAGAACCGACCCGGTGGCCGACGCGGGCCGCGGACGCAGCCGCGGCCGCGGCGGGCGGTGGCGGCGAAATCGGTTGGCGCGGAGCGCGGAGAGCTCGAGGCGCCGGCGTACCCTTCGCTGCACGAGCACGTTGCGACGCGGCGGCGGTTCTTGGGGTTCGCGGGGGCGACGGTGGCCGGGGCGGCGGTGACCGGGGCGGCGGTGGCGGCCGGCGGAGTGGCGGTCTCCGGCCTGGGGGGGTGCAGCCGGTCCCTGGGGGGGGGCGAGGAGCGGCCGGTCCGCGGGAGACGATGCACTTTCCGAAGT
>CAYFWA010000965.1:0-2757 GCA_964346625.1 uncultured Myxococcales bacterium | reverse complement strand
CCTTAGGGCTCCCTACCCGTTGGGCCGTGCTCCGCACACCCAGCATCCAGCCTGTTGACGATACCAGCCAACCGTCGCCGTCGTTGTATTCTCTGTAATACGTTGTATTCTCTGTAATGCGTTTGGCGTCCCCTGGCCGGGGGCGCGTTGCGCCGCATCGCGACGCGTTGCGTCGAAAAGGAGCGATTCGCGTGAAACAGGTAATGACGGTCCGCCTCGAGCCCGAGCTCAAGGAGCGGCTGGAGCGCCTCGCCGAGGCCACCCAGCGCACCAAGTCGTTTCTGCTCACCGAGGCCCTCCGCGCGTACCTCGACCACCACGCCTGGCAGGTGGAGGCCATCGAACAGGGCGTGCGACAGGCAGACCAGGGGGACGTGATCCTGCACGGGCAGGTGCGTCGCAAGTGGGAGCAGCGGCGCGACCAGGCGTCGCGAGCCGATCCATCCGCCGATTCCACGCGACCGGCGCGATACGCCTCCCGTGCTCGTGATGTCGATTGCGATGACGATTGAGTGGACGATTGAGTGGACCCGCGCCGCGGACGGCGACCTGGATAGCCTGGCCGCCCACATCGCCGCCGATGACCCGGTGGCCGCCGCCGCGCAGGTGCTCCGCATCGTCGACGTGGTGGAGACGATTCTCGTCTCGAACCCCGCCCTGGGCCGGCCCGGCCGGGTTCCGGGTACCCGGGAGCTCGTGATCGACGGCTCACCCTACATCGTGGCCTACCGGGTGCGAGGAGAGACCCTGCAGGTGCTGCGCGTCCTGCACGGCGCGCGGCGCTGGCCCGACCGGATGTGAGCCGAACGGTTTCTCCCCGAGGGGATGGCGACGCGAGGGGGCAGGCTCAGGCCGCGGAGGTGCGCTGGCGGGCCGGGGCGGCAGCAGAGCGGAGCTGGGAAAGGAGCTGCTCGGCCGAGGCGGCGTCGAAGGCGCCCTGGCCCGCCAGGGCCTGGGCGAGCCGCTCCACCTCGGGGCCCACGGCGCCGGCGGCCACGGCCACGTTGCGGGCGTGCAGGCCCATGTGGCCCCGCTGGATCCCCTCGGTGGCCAGGGCCCGCAGGGCCGCCAGGTTCTGGGCGAGCCCGCAGGCGGCCGCCAGCCGCCCCAGCTCGTCGGCCCCCTGGATGTCGAGCAGCTCCCGCACCGCCACCTGCACGGCGGGGTGGGTGCGCAGCACGCCGCCCACGGTGCCCACGGCCATGGGGAGGGTGATCTCTCCCTCCAGGTGATTTTCACCCAGCCGCCAGCGGGCCAGGGCGGTGTAGCGCCCCTGGCGCGCGGCGAAGGCGTGGGCCCCCGCCTCCACGGCGCGCCAGTCCTGGCCGGTGGCCACCAGGAAGGCGTCCACGCCGTTCATGATGCCCTTGTTGTGGGTGGTGGCCCGGTAGGGATCGCGCTCGGCGAGCACCGAGGCCTCCTGCACGCCGCGGGCAACGTCGCGGCCCTTTTCCGCGTCCCCGCGGCCCAAGGAGGCGAAGGGGACCTGGCCGCGGGCCGTGGCCAGGCGGCGATCGGCGAGGTTGCTCAGGATGCGCAGCCGCACCCGGCCGCCGGTGAGCAGCTCGATGCGGGGGGCGAGCTTTTCGGCCATGGTGTTGATGGCGTTGGCGCCCATGGCGTCGCGCACGTCCACCACCAGGTGCAGCACCAGCATGGTGCCCAGCGGGTCGTCGGGCCCCAGGGGCGCGAGCACCCGCAGCTCCAGGTCCCGCGCCCCGCCGCCGGCCTTGATCAGGGCGGGGTCCAGCGCGTTGGCCTCGGCCAGCAGGTTGTGCTTGTAGCTCTCGAGGGCCTGGCGGGCCGCGTCCAGGTCCGGCACGTCCAGCACCTGGATCTGCCCGATCATCAGCGGTTCGGTGGACTCGGTGTGCACCCCGCCGCCGTCGCGCAAAAGCTTGGCGCCGTGGCTGAGCCCGGCGATCACCGACGGCTCCTCCACCGCCATGGGCAGCAGGCGGTCGCGGCCGTCCACCTGCAGGTTGACCCCGATGCCCAGGGGCAACCCGAACACGCCCACGCAGTTTTCCACCATGCGGTCGGCCACCTCCAGGGCGAGGCCCTGGCCGGCGTCGCCGCGGAGCACCGCGGCGCGCCCGGTGTCGGTGTGGGTGCGCTCGGCCACTGCGGCTAGACGCTGCTCCACGGTCATCTTGTAAAACCCCGGGATCCGGGAGGTGCCTTCGTCGTTACGTTCACGTGCCTTCATCGCCTGCCCTAGCCTGCTGGATACCGTCGGTGGCCCGAAGGGGTCGTCCGGCGGGGATGAGGTTTGCGCGACCATTACCGGGTCGCTTTGTTTAATGTATTGTTTTTCATTCAGTTTTTTCATTCAGTTTTTGTTTCGGTGTTGCCGAGCGTGGCCCCTGCACGCGGCATCGTGAGAGATTCTATATCACAGAAGAGTTTTTTTCTCAACAGAATGATGTTCTACTTTTTGAAGTGGTGTTTTTGGAGGGGAAAGGGGGATGGTTTCGGAGGCTTGGGTGGGTAGGTTGGGGGTTGGGTGGTGGTTGGATGGTGGTTGGAGGGTGGTGGTTGGATGGTGGTTGGATGGTGGGAGGAGGGTCGGGAGTGGTCTCGTCTGCTTGCTTACCTCTGCGGGGAGGCTCCGCCCGGAGGCGGAGCCTCCCCGCAGAGGGGAAGAGGGGGCTACGCTGCGGGGGGATTGGACGTGGCCCCCGGCCAAAAGAGAGGAGATAGGGGGGGGAATTGTTAAAAGCTCCACTTTACGTCGGCCCACACCAGGTCGTTTTT
>CAYFWA010000964.1:0-2759 GCA_964346625.1 uncultured Myxococcales bacterium | reverse complement strand
ATCTGATATCCATGGGGCGCGCTCTCGCGCCGCAGCTTGGCTCCCCCCATTGGCAGTTCCTGCAGCAGACAAGACGACTTCGTCTTGTCTGCGCTGGGCCGACCGGGTAACCTGAGAATTAGTCCCTTACCGACCAAATCCTGCGCAGGGTGTCGTGACGAAGCGGAGGTCGGGATGGAGTCGAGAACGCAAGTCGTGATCGCCGAGAACGACGCCGGGGTGAGGGCGCTGGTCTGCCGATATCTGGCGCGCCATCTCGACGTGGTGGAGGTGGTGGGAACGGCGGCAGACGGCGAGGAAGCCGTGTGGCAGGTCAGGAGAATGGAGCCGGACGTGCTTCTGCTAGACCTGGTGCTGCCCGGGCTCAGCGGGTTCGATGTGATCCGTCGGCTCCGCGAGCTCGGAGTGTCGACGAGGGTCGTGCTACTCTCGGGGCACGCGGACGCCTCGACAGTGGGAGAGGCTGTCCGGGCCGGGGCCGCAGGGTTTCTGGACAAGGCCGACCTCAAGGCGGTGGTGCCAGGCGTGTGCGTTGCGGCCTGCGGCGGGCTGTGCTACTCAGGACGCGCTGCCGCCCACGTAGCGGACACTTTGGTAGGTGTAGGCAGCGAGGCGGCTGTGGGCTTGCGTCTGGGCGCGAGCGTCCTCGGGGGGAGTACGGGGGGGGGAGTAGAGCTGCCGGAGCTTCGGCTTCGACTGGCTGAGTTGACGCCGCGGGAGCAGGAGGTGCTCGGGTTAATCGTTCACGACCGGAGCCCGGGAGAGATTGCCGGGGACCTGGGTGTCCGCGCGAACACGGTGCACAAGCACCTGCAGGCGCTGAGGCAGAAGCTCGGGGCACGCGGAACGGCCGGCCTGGTCGTTAGGGCGCTGGCCGCTGGATTTCCGGTGGATCTCTAACGCGGCCTGAGATCCTCCCTACAAAGCCGAAAATGGGCTCTTGAGACCTTCTGGACCGGCAGATCCACCTTCCGCGAATTGCCTGTCCGGCCTTGCCTGTATTATCCGTGTGATTCGTGTGATACTTCGGTGTCTCATCCAAGGCTCCCGAGGTGACCCATGCCGACCTGCCCCCTCACGCCGCACGTGGAACGACTGGTGGATCTGGCCATCGAGGAGGATCTCGGGCGGGGCGACGTGACCACCGAGTCGCTGATGCTCTCGGAGGTCCAAGCCGAGGGACAGATCGTGGCCAAGGAGGACCTGGTAATCTGTGGCCTGGACCTCGCCGAGTACGTCTTCGCGCGGGTGGGCCCGCGGCTGCGGGTCTCCACCCTGGTCTCGGACGGCGACAAGGTGAGCGCCGGCGACGAGGTGATGGTGATCACCGGGGACGCGCCCTCCATGCTGCAGGCCGAGCGCACGGCGCTCAACTTCTTGCAGCGGCTCAGCGGGGTGGCCACCGCCACCCGCCAGTTCGTGACCCTGATCTCCAAGGCCGGTGGCCACGCCCGGGTGGTGGACACCCGCAAGACGCTGCCGGGGTGGCGGGTGCTCGACAAGTACGCGGTGGCCTGCGGGGGCGGCGGCAACCACCGGGTGGATCTGGGCTCTGGCGTGTTAATCAAGGACAACCACATCGCCGCCTGCGGATCGGTGTGGGAGGCGGTCACCCGGGCGCGGCGGCTGGCGCCCCACACCCTGCGCGTGGAGGTGGAGGTCACCTCCATGGCCGAGCTCGACGAGGCCCTCGAGGCCAGCCCCGACGTCGTGCTGCTCGACAACATGACCCCCGAACAGCTCGAAGAGGCCGTGGAGCGCGTGGACGGCCTCGTGCTCACCGAGGCCTCGGGAGGCGTCGACGCCGACACCCTCAGCGCCGTGGCCCGCTCCGGGGTGGACCTGGTCTCGGTGGGCGCCCTCACCCACTCGGCGCGCGCCGTGGACCTCTCCATGCGCGTGCGATTGAAGTAGCAGAGCCAGCAACGCTCCCCGCGGGGTTGCGCACCCGCGGCCCGAATTTCCGCAGCCGAATCGAGCCTCATGTCAGAGCCTCCTGCCGAGCCCCCTGCCGAGCCTCCTGCCGAGCCCCCTGCCCCGTTGTCGCTGCGTCACGCCGTGGCCCGACGGCTGGCCGAGGCCCGAGGCGAGGCCGTCTCCGGGGAGGCCCTGGCGCAAGAGCTGGGGGTGAGCCGGGCCGCCGTGGCCAAGCACGTGTCGGCCCTGCGCGCCCTGGGCTTCGCGGTGCAGGCCTCTCCGCGGCGCGGCTACCACCTGACCGAGTGGCCGGACATCCTCGCCCCCGAGGCGGTGGTGCCCCTGCTGAGGCCCGACGCCGCGCTGGGAGCCCCCTATCGATACCTGGAGCAGTGCGAGTCCACCAGCACCGAGGCCTTCACCGCCGCGGCGGCGGGCGCCCCACACGGGCTGGTGGTGGCCGCGGATCACCAGCGGGCCGGGCGGGGCCGGCGGGGGCGCACCTGGCTGTCCCCCCGGAGCCAGGGGCTCACCTTCTCCGTGGTGCTGCGGCCCGAGCTGCGCCCGGCTGACGCGCCCCCGCTCACCCTGGCCTGCGCCGTGGCGGTGGCCGAGGCCCTGGAGCGCGAGACCGGCGTGAAGCTCCAGGTCAAGTGGCCCAACGACCTGCTGTGGCAGGGACGCAAGTGCTGCGGGATCCTGCTGGAGATGAGCGCCGAGCCCGAGCGCATCGACTTCGTGGTGGTGGGGGTGGGGCTCAACCTGCGCACCGACCCCTCCGCGTTGCCCACCGAGATCGCTCCCACCGTCGCCTCCCTGGCCGAGGCCACGGCGCCCGCCCC
>CAYFWA010000963.1:0-2764 GCA_964346625.1 uncultured Myxococcales bacterium | reverse complement strand
GAATTCGAGAATTCGAGATCCGTCCCCACCTCTGAAGGACAAAAAGACCGGACCCCGGAGCCGGACCCCGGACCCCGGAGCCGGACCCCGGACCTCGGACCCCGGAACCGGACCCCGGAGCCGGAGCCAGCACCGGGGTTGCCTTTGGGGTCCGGCTCGGCTAGATCCGCGACCGTACTGGCAGCAAGTCTGACAGCAAGGCTGGCAGCAGGGCCAGGACCCTTTTCGCGCCGTGGGGCGTGTGGGAGCACGACGCCATGAAGATCGGACTTTTCGGCTTCGCCGGATCGGGAAAGACCACCGTGTTCAACCTGCTCACCGGGCTGCACGCCGACACCGGGCCCGGGGCCGGGGGCGGGGGCCGCGGCAAGGCCAACCTCGGGGTCACCAAGGTCCCCGACGAGCGGGTGGATTTCCTGTCGCAGGTGTACCAGCCGAAAAAAACCACCTACGCCGAGATCCACTTCGCGGACATGCCCGGCCAGGCGCCGAGCAAGTCCACGGGGGGGCTGTCGCCCCAGGTGGTGGGCGATCTGCGTCCCATGGACGTGCTCACCCTGGTGGTGCGGGGGTTCGAAAACCCCATGCTGGAGACCGCACCGAACCCCCTGCGGGACTACCAGTCCATGGAGACGGAGATGGTCCTGGCCGACCTCCCGCTGGTGGAAAACCGCCTGGAGCGGCTCCAAAAGGAGCACGGCGCGGAGCAGGATCGGGAGCGCGAGGCGCTGGAGCAGTGCCTGGCTCACCTGGAGGCCGAAAGGCCACTGCGAACCCTGGAGCTGCGCGACGATCAGTGGGCCCGGCTGCGGGGCTTCCGCTTCCTGTCGCAAAAGCGGCTGCTGGTGCTGGTCAACACCGCCGAGGACGATCCCCGGCCGGAGCTGCCCGAGCTGCGGGCCGCGCTGGAGGCGGCCGACATCCCGCTTTTGACCATGTGCGCGTCCATGGAGGCCGAGATCCGGGAGCTCGATCCCGAGGACCGCGAGGCCTTCCTGGCGGATCTGGGCGTAACCGAAGCGGGACGGGAGCGTTTCATCCTGGAGGCCTATCAGGCTCTCGATCTCATCAGCTTCCTGACGGTGGGGCCCGACGAGTGTCGGGCCTGGACCATCCCCCGGGGCACCCGAGCCCAGACCGCGGCGGGGCGGATCCACAGCGACATCGAGCGGGGATTCATCCGCGCGGAGGTGATCTCCTACGAGGCCTTCCGCGAGCACGGCAGCGAGGCCAAGGCCAAGCAGGCCGGCCAGTACCGCCTCGAGGGCAAGGACTACGTGGTGCAGGACGGCGACATCATCAACTTCCGGTTCAACGTGTAGCCGCGAGGGCCGGGGTCGGCCGCGCCGATCGCGGCGTCCGCGCCAACTGCGCCAACCGCGCCAACCGCGCCGACCCCACCCCCTGCCCCACCTGGCGCCATGCCCGCGTTCTTCCAGACCGGCGAGTTCTACTCCCTGCTCGTAGCCTTCGTGTGGGCCTGCGGGGTGATCCTGTTTCGCCAAAGCGGCCGCAGCGTGCCGCCGGTGCCCCTCAACCTGTTCAAGGGCGCGGTGGCGCTGGTGTTGCTGGTGCCCACGCTGCTCGTGCTGGGAGTCCCCTTCTTCCCGGCGGACCGCACCGCCGGGGACTGGGCGATGCTGCTCACCAGCGGCGTGGTGGGGATCGCCATCGCGGACTCCCTGTTTTTCGCCGGGCTCAACCGGCTCGGGGCGGCAGGCAGCGCGGTGGTGGACTGCCTCTACAGCCCCTCGGTGGTGCTGTGCGCCGTGGTGTTTCTGGGTGAGCCCTTCACCGTGGTGCTCGCCGTGGCCCTGGGCCTGATGGTGACGGCCGTGCTGCTGGGCGCCTGGACCGCCCGGGTGGGCGACGACGTGCCCACCGACTCCGTCCGGGAAAAGCGCCTCGGGGTCCTGTTCGCCGTGGCGGGCGTGGTGCTCATGGCCATCGGGATCACCCTGGCCAAGCCCGTGCTCAACGCGGGCTCCACCTCGGTGACCTGGGCCACCGCCGTCCGCCTCGCCGGCGGCACGGGATTTCTGGCCGTCCAGGGCCTGCTCGTGTCGGCGCACCGGCCGGTGGTGCGCCGCATCTTCACCCCCAGCCGCGAGTGGAAGCTGCTCGTCCCGGCCAGCGTCGTGGGCGCCTACCTGGCCATGATCATCTGGCTCGCAGGCATGAAGCACACCCACGCCAGCATCTCCAGCGTGCTCAACCAGACCTCCACGCTGTTCATCCCGCTGCTGGGTTGGGTGTTTCTGCGCGAGCCCCTCACCCGCCGCATCGGCGCAGCCATCCTGCTAGGCTTCGGCGGCGCCGCGCTCCTGGGCGTGTTCCCGCCCCACCTGAAAGAGGCGTTGCAAGCGGGGCTGGGCGGTGGGTGACAACCTGGGCGGGGCGGCCCCTTCAGCACCGGTGGTGAAGACCCGTCGGCGTCCAGGTCCAGGATCTCCTTGCGGCCGGTGCCCACCGAGCCGTCGGGGCCGTACCCCAGGTCGCGCACCGCGGTATTGATCCAGCCCCTCTCACCCACCGAGACGCCAGTCGGCGCGCCATTGTCGGCCACCTCCTGGTAGGAAAACACCGCTCCCAGACCACGACCGACACGCCCCGGAGCATCGAGCCCCGCCGTAACCTCAAGCCCCGAGCCCCGCATCGCCGCCGCCAACAAGTGGAGCCGCATCGAAGCCCTGCAACGCCTCAAGAGCCTCATCCGCGAGTATCGCGAGGCCTGGACCCGCTGGAAGGCTGGCCTACGTGACAC
>CAYFWA010000962.1:0-2768 GCA_964346625.1 uncultured Myxococcales bacterium | reverse complement strand
GGCTCACCTCGTAGCCGTGGCGCCGAAGCTCGCGGATCACCCACTGGCCGAAGACGGGCTGCGACTCGGCGTGGTGAAGGATGTGGACCTTCCAGAAAGACAGCAGGATCTCGCGCTCGAGCTCCTTCATGGCGCCTCCTATAACGGTATTCGTAGTCGCTTTTCGACATCCTGTCAATCGCGGATGTCCCGACGGGTCCCGACGGTGTCCCACTCGACCTCGGGGGCGGCTCTACTCCGGGACGGCTCTATTCCGGTAGTAGGCCGCTCATAGCCGGGGCCTCCGGCACCTGGCCCTCCAGGGCCCGAGCGTCGGGGGGCGGCTCTACTCCGGTAGTAGGCCGCTCATAGCCGAGGCCTCCGGCACCTGGCCCTCCAGGGCCCGAGCGTCGGGGGACGGCTCTACTCCGGGACGGCTCTACTCCGGTAGTAGGCCGCTCATAGCCGGGGCCTCCGGCACCTGGCCCTCCAGGGCCCGAGCGTCGAGGAGCGCTGCATGGCCGACCGCACGGACTACTACTTCCTCTTTCAGCCCGGCCAGCATCTGAGGTCAGTTCAGGAGCGACCTCTTCGCGATGTTTGTGAGCAGCGGGGCGGCGGCCTGAACGATCAGATAATTCGTGATCGGGGCCTTAACCAACGGCGCTGTCCAGATCTCGCGGCGGGGCGTGCAGTAATCGGAAGTCTTGAACGACCTGCCACGCGGTCGCGAACGAGCATCCCGCCCGGCGCGCTGCTTCCGCCACGCTCACGTCGGGCTCCTGCTCGAGCACCGTCCAGACGTCTGCCCGCCAGGTCGGCCCCATGAGCACGCGGTTCCGGTAGCCGGCGTGCCGACGCACGAGCACCTCGGGGGAGATGACGTCGGCGTCGCGGTCACGGAGGGTCCCGGCAGGCATCCGAAGAGAAGAGCCAGCGAAGCGCTCGTCCTTGCCACGACGCGCGATTTGGAAGTCGGTCCCGACCGGAAGGAGATCGAGAGGCGCGCCCTTATGGAGCTTCGCGAGCCGAGCGAAGCGTCGGTCCTTCGAAAGCCAGCGCTCGACGGCGGCCCAGTAGGCGTGTACTCGCTCGGACCCGTGCTCGGACGCGCAGCGCACCAACCGGTCGGCGTTGATGTGCGCATGGTGCACGCGGACCCAGGTCGTCAGCACGGCAAGGACGCGTAGGTCGTGATCGTCCATCCCGGCTGCGGACGCATGGACGAGGGTCTCCTCGATCGGGGCCGACGGGTTCGCCTCGGCGGCGAAGCTCATCCCAATACCCACCATGTCGCGTGTCAGGGTTGCCTCGTTGGGGCGGTTGCCCAGGGCTGTGGCTCGACTAAACGCCATGACCGAGCCTCCCTCGCAAGTCGTCGAGCGTGGCGCGGACGTGGTCGGGCCACATCGGGTTCGCGTCCTGCTCGGCGAGCCACGGTTCGGCCTCCTCGATTTCGGCCTCCTCGATTTCGGCCGCCGTTGGCGCCATGGCGATGCAGTCGGCCAGGTCGGTGCCGCGGTCGCAGAGCGCGAAGAGCTTGGTCTTGACCAGGTCGGCCAGGCCCAACGTGGTCAGCGTGAGCGAGGCGCCGGTGAAGGCCACCTGCACCCGTAGTCGCCATCCCTCGGGCAGGACGTCGGCGAGCTGCATCGGGCCGTTGTTGAGCCAGTCGTCCGCGAGCTCGACGCCTTCACCTCGGACGTGAGCGGCAAACTCCCGAGCGGCCTCCGCGATCTCCGCTGGCAGCTCGGGATGGAGGATGTCGAAGTCGCGAGTCTGCCGATCCGTGACGCCGAGGAGTGCGAGCGCAGATCCGCCCACCACGATGGCTTCCAGACGCAGCGAACGGGCCGCGAGCCAGGCGTCGAAGGCTTCGATGGTGGGACGGGGCAGCATGACGGTTCACCTCAGCAGGTATCGGAACAGCCGATACTTCATTCTAGCCGCCGGTCGCAACGGGTCAAGCCTGACTGCCCGTAGCGGCATTTGCCCAGCGGTCCCTGAGGAGCAGGGATCATGGGCGGCGATCGCGGTGCTCGTAACCGTAGCCGTGGTGCTTCTCCACCAGGAAACCCGCCTCAATGCCCCTGGTTCCCCAGAGGGGGCGGAAGCGTCGGGCCCACCGGTGATCGCGTCCTTGGATGGTCCATCGGTGCTGAAGAGCGTCCCCGGAATGGGGTCCAGTCGTGAGCGTGTCGCGAGACTCGGTCTGCCCGTGGGCTTGGCGCGAGCACATGCACCGACCGCTGCTTGCCCCTGTCATTCATGCCCCGCGCTTCGCCCTGGCCGAGAGAATCAGCTCGTCGGTCAGCTTCTTGAAAGCGACGGTGTCGAACGGCTTCTCGACGCGCAGGTTGCCTACCTTGGCCAGATACGACGAGGCGTCGGGCGTGAACGCGCCGCCGGTGATGAACACCACCTGTTCCGCGAGGTCGGCATCTCGCTCGGCGAGCCAGGCGTGCAGCTCCATGCCCGAGATCCGGGGCATCATCAGGTCGCAGTAGATCAGGTCGAAGCGGCGGTCCTTCTCGAGCAGCGCTTGGCCCTCCTCGCCCGAGGCGGCGGTGACCACCTCGTGATCGCACCCGAGCATTCTCGCGATGATGGTTCGGACGCCCGGCTCGTCATCCACCACGAGGATGCGGCCTCGCGGGGCCGCACGGGAGGGGGCGCCGTCGGGGGCCGCTGTCGCGCTGGTCTGCCACTCCCTCGGCAGGCGTGGCAGACGGATGAGGAAGCGGGTCCCCTTGCCCACCTCGCTGGTGAAGGAGATCTCTCCGCCGAAC
>CAYFWA010000961.1:0-2769 GCA_964346625.1 uncultured Myxococcales bacterium | reverse complement strand
AGGCGCCTGGGGGCCGCCGCAGGGGGGGCGGGGGCCGGCGGGGCGCCGGGCGGAGACCACAGCGCAAATGGCTCCACCCAGACGCCGCCGAGGGAAGACTCTCGCCCGAGATCCGCCGCCGCGCCCGGGATCTGAGCACCACCCTGGAGGAAGGAGCCACCCTCCACGCG
This sequence comes from uncultured Myxococcales bacterium, assembly GCA_964346625.1. Classification (GTDB taxonomy): domain Bacteria; phylum Myxococcota_A; class Polyangia; order HGW-17; family JAJRWW01; genus CAYFWA01. Next base: position 2,599 of record CAYFWA010000961.1, on the reverse strand, counting down.
CCGGCGCCTTGAGAGCGAGGCCGGTATGGGAGAGCGGGGCTCAGACTCGAGTCAAATCGCCTTGGTCAACATCGCGCCGAGGAGCTGGAGCTGCTTGGCGGTGAGGTCGGTGCGCAGCAAAAAGGCGCGGCCGCTGGACGAGACCTTGATGCCTTGCAGCAGGGACTGCAGGGAGGCGGGGAGCTTGGAGGCGCCCACCTTCAGCAGGGTGGGGATCAGGGCCTCGATCTTCCCCGCCACCTGCGCCGACGAGCAGGCGCCCGCCACATTGAGGCTCAGGCCGGTGCGCGAGGCGTTGGCGTAGACGAGCACCTGCTGGACCGAGTCCTTCGCGGTGCCGACCTTCAGCTTCGCCAGCAGCTCGCCGCTGGCCTTGCGCGCGTTGTCGGGCAGCGCGATGCCCAGCAGCAGGTGGGGCCGCTTGCGGAGCTTGCCGGCCTTGGCGACCTCCTGGCCCCAGCCCTGCGCGAGGAAGCCCTTCACCCGCCGCCGCGACATGCGCGAAAGCCCGTGCTTGAGGATCTTGTCGGAGGCCATGAGCACGAAGCGGCGGCTCGGGATCACCAGCCGGCCGTCGTCCTTGGCCAGCACCCGGTAGCCGTGCAGGCGCTTCTTTTTGGCCTTGCCGTCCTTGGCGAAGGCCTTTGCCAGCGCGCGCCCGCGGATCTTGCCCGACACGGCGAACAGCATCAGGGGATCGGCGCCCTCCTTTTCGGGAAAGCTCATCCCCATGGCCACCCCGTCGACCTGGCGCGGGACGATCCCCATGGTGGCGAGCTTGGACTCCACCTCTTTCCGCTTGGCCGCGGGCACCTGGGACAGCAGGCGGTCCACCCAGGGCAGGTCTCGGAAGGCAGACAGCTCCACCCAGCCCACCACGGTCATCTGGGGCGGGATCACCCGCAGGGGGTTCTTCTGCGCGGCGCGCAGGCCGGCCCGGGCGCGCCGCCCCCGCCGGACCCGGCCCGCGTCGGGCAGCGACTGGGCTCGACCCAGCAGGGCGCCGAGGCCGCCCACGGGTTTCTTTTCAGCGCCCGCGCCCCCTGTCTTCCCGCGCCGGCTCAGCACGCCGAGCACCCCACCCAGCGAGGGCCGGCTGGCCGGTCGCCGGGCGGTGGCCCGCCGGGCGGTGGCCCGCCGGACGGGCTCGCGGCGCCGCGGCGCCTCGGCGGCGGCCCGGCGACGGGCGGCCGTCGCCCGGCGACGGGGCGCCGCGCGACGGCGAGCCGGGTCGGCGGCCTCGGACATGGCCGCGGACATGGCCGAGGACATGCTGTCGCCCTCCCCGCTGTCAGCCGCGCTGCCGGACTCGCCGCCGTCGCGTAGGGCGAACCAGTAGACCAGAAACCCACCGATGGCCAGCACCAGGATCACGGCCACGATGATGGCGATGAGGCCGCCCTTGCCCTTGTTCGCCACCGTGGGTGTGGCGGGCATGGTGACGGGCGCGGTCTGGGACGCCTGGGCCGCCGCCGACGCGCCGGGGGCGGCGGGGGGCGCGGCCGCCGCGGCCGGGCCCGGACCCGAAGGGGCCTGGGGCAGAGAGGTGGGCGGCACCGCGGTCATGGGGCCCGATGCCCCACCGGCGAGCCAGCCCTGCCGGGCCATGAGGCCCTGGAGGTCCTGCTTGAGCTCCACCACGCTCGGGTAGCGCTGCTCCCGGTCCTTGGCGAGCATCTTCGCCAGGATCGTGTCGAGCTCGGGGGGGCAGCCGGGCACGCTCTGAGAGGGCGCGGGCGGGGTCTCCTTGAGGTGCCACTGGATCATGGTGGCCGGCGAGGCGTCATCGCCAAAGGGCAGGTCTCCCGTGAGCATCTGGAGGGTCAGCATGCCGAGGGCGTAGATGTCCGAGCGCCCGTCTAGCGTCTTGCCCATGAGCTGCTCGGGGGACATGTATTCCAGCGTCCCGAGGGTCTGGCCGGCGGCGGTGAGGGCCGGGCCCCCGGCGAGATCCCCACCCACGATCTTGGCGATGCCGAAGTCGAGGATCTTGACGAAGTCCGGATAATCGGGCCGGGCCTCCAGGAAGATGTTCTCCGGCTTCATGTCCCGGTGCACGATGCCCTGGCCATGGGCCTCGCCCAGCGAGCTGCAACACTGCTCGATGATGGCCACCGTGCGCTGGGGGGGCAGCCGCGTCTCGCGCTCGAGCACGTCGAACAGGGTCTCGCCCTTGAGCAGCTCCATGGCGATGTAGAGCAGCCCCTGCTCGGTCTGGTCGAAGTCATAGGTGATGATGGTGTGGGGATCGCGCAGGTTGCAGGCCGACTGCGCCTCGAGCCGAAAGCGGTCCACGAGCTTCTGATCCTGGGACATGCCGGGCGCGAGCACCTTGATGGCCACGTCCCGGTTCATCTTCACCTGCTTGGCCAAGTAGATGTCGCCGAAGCCACCCTCCCCGATGTGCGAGACCACCTGGTAGCGATTGTTGAGGAGCTGGCCCACCAAGTCTTCGCCCACGTCAGCGTCCGTGCTGGCATCCGCGGCGGGCGGGGGGCTCGCCGCGGGCTCGCGCGCGAGCGCGGCCTGCGCGGCGCTCGACCGCGCGGCGGCCGCGGGCGCGCAGGCACGGGCGAAGGCCCAGAGCCAAGGCGCGGTC
>CAYFWA010000960.1:0-2772 GCA_964346625.1 uncultured Myxococcales bacterium | reverse complement strand
CTGTCAAGAAGCGAGGAGGGCGAATACATGGACGTATTTAACCAACGAGCGACGCAGACAGCGTTGATGGACCGGCGCACGAATGCCGAAGTCATTCTTGCGCGAGCCCTCACCCCGTTGAAGCTGGCGATGATGACCCTGGGTCTGGTGGCCCTGGGCGCCTGTGGACCGGGCTACGATGAGAACCCTGCGCCCGACGCGGGAGGCCACGACGGCGGCGACGCCACGCCCCTGGCCGACGCGGCGGCGCCCGATGCCACCCCCGACGCCGCGCCCGGTCCCTGGGTGCGCATCACCTCGCCCACCGACGGGAGCGAGGCCCCGGATCCGGTGACCTTCCACTGGGAGGCGGGCGGCGGCGTGGTCACCGTGGCCTTCGAGTGCGAGGGCTGGCCGCTGCACCCGGAGCCCCTGCCCGCAGACCGGGGAGAGCACACCTACGACTTCTCCGGGGTGGGCTTCGAGCGGGAGGTCACCCTCACGGGCTTCGACAGCGAAGGCGCGCCGGTGGCGACGCACGTCATCCACCTCACGCCCATCGAGGCGCCGCTATCCTGCCGGATCCCGGACGCGCCCGGGTTCAACCACTACACGCTGCTGGCCATCAACGACTGGAGCCGGTTCCCCAAGGACGGCACCTACCCGTACTGCTGGGAGTACTACGGCGACACCTGCGGCGCGGGCTGGGGCCAGATCTACGACGGCGTCTACGGGGACCAGTTCCTGTTCGCCGGGGGCGGGGACTGCTTCTGCTCGGGTCACACCCTGGAGATCTTCCTGTACGCCTACCGCCTGTGGCTCACCGACAACGGCTTTCCCCCCGACACCCTGTTCGACGTGGGGGGCGACGTGCTGACCGTGGCGTCGGTGGACACGGGCACCTTCTACCAGCACTGGCAGGGCTTCGGCGTGGCCGACTACGCCAGCTCGGCCCTGGCCTTCGAGAGCGCGGGCATCGGCGAGGAGCTCTACGAGGCCCGCTGGGACGAGGCCCTGCCCGGCGACTTCGTGAACCTGTCGCGCTCCACCGGCAGCGGCCACGCCGTGATCTTCGTCGACTGGGTGATGCAAAACGGCCAGCGCGTCGGCCTGCGCTACTACGGCTGCAACGGCTCGGGCGACTCCTGCCCCGATCCGGCCGACCCCCAGAACACCTCCGGCAACTCGGGCCCCTCCTTCGTCACCGAGTACTTCGAGGGCCACGGCGGCACCGTGCTGCCCACCTACCTGTTCCTCGGGCGGGTGCACCTGCCCACACCCTAGGTTCCTGCCCACACCCTAGTTTGACCTGCCCACACCCAAGTTTGAATTGAATGGAATCCCCATGGAGCGAGCAATCCAAACGACGTCCATCCGCAGACAGATCCCGCGGCGGCGCGCCGCGCTGGCGCTGGCGCCGACGCTGTGTCTCGGCGTAGCGGGGGGCGCCCTGGGGATCCTGGGCGCCTGCCGGGGGCCCGGGTCCGTGTCCGCGCCGCACCACCTGCAGTGCTACACCCACCAGGCCGGAGCCAAGCCCCACAAGGTCCCGCGGTGCGTTCGAAAGACCGAGGGCGGTTATCGGCTGTCGCGCCAGGCGCTCGACGCGCTGGAGTTCCGGGGGCGCGCCCTGGTGTCCGTGCACGTGGAGCGCCTCGGCTGGGCCTGGGCCCGCCGGGACGGCTCCGTGGTGGACGCGCTGGACGGCGAGTTCGGCCCGGATCCCTTCCAGCAAGACCGCGCGCGGGTGCTTTCGGGCAAGCGCATGGGGTTCATCGACCGCCAGGGCCACGTGGTGATCTCCCCCCGGTTCGAGTTCGCTTCCATGTTCGCGCGGGACTACGCGCTGGTGGCCCGGGGAGGCCGCTTCACGGGCGCGAGCCGCGGCTACGAGGGCCACCGCAACCGCGGCCCGCGGCGCCCGCTGTATCAGGGCGGACAGTGGGGCGTGCTGCACCGCTCGGGGCGCCTGGTGGTACCCATGACCCTCACGCGCCCCCAGGCCCTGCGCAAGATCGGCGCCCTGCGTTTCCCCGACGCCGCGCCGGCGCAGCCGGCCCGCAAGACCGCGCCTCGCGAGGCCGCACCTGGCAAGGCCGCGCCACGCGAGGCCGCACCTCACAAGACCGCGCCTCGGCAGTCCTCACCTCGCAAGGCCGCGCCTCGGTAGTCCTCACCTCGCAAGGCCGCACCTCGCGAGGCCGCGCCTCGGAAATCCTCACCTCGCAAGACCGCACCTCGGTAGTCCTCACCTCGCAAGACCGCACCTCGGTAGCAGGTAGTCCTCACCTCGCAAGGCCGCACCTCGCGAGGCCACACATTGCACTGCCACACCTCGGTAGACGATTCTGCTGTCTGTTTGGTCCGCGCGAGATCTTCACTCTCGATCCACTAGACGAGGATCGGTCTGGGTCGCCCACCGTACTGGATTATCCTCTTTGAGCGTCATCCTCTCTGACTCGAGTCTGAGCGTGCCGGGGGCAGGCAACCCGCCAAGTGCGCGGTCTCCTTCTCGCACAGCATCCTTGACACTCACCAGTCGCAAGTGAGATTGTTGTAACAATTCGGATCTGATCTGCATTCTCTAGCCGCCCTGGTGACTGGGCAGGAGGCATCCCGATGAAGAGCTCTCGTCTCGTCTCGTCTCGTCTCGTCTCGTCTCGTCTCACTGTGGCTTTGCTTGCTGACGCTGACTCCCGCCTTGGCCCGCCGTGCTCGAGCTGACGAGCTACCCCCGGGCTACCCCCGGGCTACTGTGCGGTGGAGATGCCCTTCGCCGCGCTGGAGCAGGAT
>CAYFWA010000959.1:1512-2781 GCA_964346625.1 uncultured Myxococcales bacterium | reverse complement strand
GCCGGCCGCTCACTGCAGGTCGCTCACTGCAGGCCGTAGGTCTTCGAGATGAATGTGAGGTACCGCTTGGCCTTCTTCGCGTTGTGGTTGCCGGGGTGTTCCTTGACCAGGCGGGCAAACGCCTGCTTGGCCTTCTCGGGCTTTTTCATCTGCAGGTACGTGCGGCCGAGCATAAGCATCACCTCGGGCTCGTAGCCGGCGTCCGGATAGCGCTTGATCAGGGTCTCCAGCCGGAATATCGCCCCCTTGGGCTTGTCTTTTTTCAGGTAGAAGCGGGCCACGTACAGCTCGTGCGCCGCGAGCTGGCGCAGCGCCTTGAGGTAGTACTTCTTCGCCTTCTTGCGGTGCTTGGAGTCCGGATAGCGCTTGAGGAAGCGTTTGAACGCCAGCATGGCCGCCTCGGTGGAGGTCTGGTCCTTCTCGTTGGCCGGCGGCAGGATGAAGAAGTCCGAGGGGGTCAGCTTCCAGTAACAGTAGCCGATCTGGTAGGCGGCGTAGCCGTCCTCCACCTGGGGGTGGGTGGGGTGCTCCTTGACGAAGGTCTTGTAGGCGTCGATGGCGGCGATGAACTTCTCCGAGTCGCGCAGCACGTCGGCCAGACGCAGCTCGGCCAGGGTGGCGTACTTGGAGAACGGATAGCGGGAGCGGACGAACTTGAAGTACTTGGTGGCGTCCTCGAAGGACTTGTCCGCGAGGGCCTCGGCGCCCTTTTTGTAGTTCTGCTGAGCGGTGGCGCTGTAGGAGACCTTTTTGGCGGTGAGCTTCACGTTGCCCTTGCAGCCTGCCGCCCCGCCCGCCGCAGCCGCTGCCGCGAAGCCCACCAGGGCCAGCCAGAGCGCGAGGGGAACACCGCCAGGGCGGCCAGCCGAGCGGGAGCCCTGGGGGAGCCGCCCGGCTCGGGTGAGGTGGCCACCTCGTCCGGAACCAGCGCGACGAGGGGAGCGGCCCGCAGACCGCGCCCTGGCCCCGCGAGGGGGGGAGGACACCGGCCCGTGAGTAGAGAGAATCAATGGTTTCGCCCTTTTTCGGTCGTAAAAAGCCGATTCGGTCGTTGCAAGCCCAGCGTCTCGATGCGCTTGGTGCGCCGGAGTTGCAGGGAGCTTCGGTGTCGAGCGCTTGGCTGGCAAGGCGTCGCTCGGGGCCCATGGCCTGTCCGATGGCCTGTCCGATGGCCTGTCCATTCGAGCCGCCTCGTCTTCGACGGGTCCAGCGGGCCAATTCGTTGCCCGATGCCTCTGCCTCCGACGAGATGCCTCTGCCTCCGACGAG
>CAYFWA010000959.1:0-1412 GCA_964346625.1 uncultured Myxococcales bacterium | reverse complement strand
GTGTCGGGCGGGGAACGATGTCCCCAAAGCCGCAGCCATCTTTGCCAGACCATCCGACCTTAATCGTACCCCCTCAGGTTGTCAACGCCACCCCAAAGGGCTATGATTGTGCAGCTTTGAGGTCGTTTTCGCGCAGTTTCGAGGAGTTGGCGGCCTCAGCAAGTGGCAGGGGTGCTTCGCCCTCTTGGGGGGGGGTGGACCGGAAATGCGATGACGCCGACGAACGAATGGAACCGCGAGTGGGAGGGTCCCGAGGCCCGCGCCGCGAAACGCCCACCGAGGCGGCGGAGCCCGCATTTGGCCGCCTTCCAGGTGGCGGCGGTGGCCGAGCCCGTGCCCATCGAGCGCGGCACCCTGATCGGGGACTACCGCGTGGAGCGCCGCCTCGACGAGGGCGGGATGGGCACGGTGTACGCGGCGGTCCATCCGGTGATCGACAAGCGGGTGGCCATCAAGGTCCTGCACCCCCACGTGGCCCGGCAGGAGGAAGCGGTGGCGCGCTTCATCCAGGAGGCCCGGGCCGTCAACGCCATCGGCCACCCGGGCATCGTGGACATCTTCGGCTTTGGCCGCTTCGTCGACGGGCGACACTACATCACCATGGAGTATCTGGATGGGCAGCAGCTACTGGCCTATCTGAACGATACGGGACCCATCGCGCCACTGGACATGCTGTCGGTGGCCCGTCAGCTTGCCGAGTCCCTGGCCGCCGCCCACGACAAGGGCGTGGTCCACCGGGATCTCAAGCCGGAGAACGTCTTTCTCAGCATCACCGCCCGCTCGAGCAAGGACGCCACCTGGCCCCCCCGGACCAAGATCCTCGACTTCGGCCTGGCCAAGCTGCTCGAGGCCGAGCTCGGCGACAAGACCCCTCGCACCCGGGCCGGGGTCACCGTGGGGACGCCGTACTACATGTCGCCCGAGCAGTGCCGGGGCAAGCCGGTGGATCAGCGGGCCGACATCTACGCCCTCGGGGTGATGATGTACGAGATGATCACCGGGCGGGTGCCCTTTTACGCGCCCGAGTCGGTGGACGTGCTGTACATGCACCTCACGCAGCACGCCGAGCCTCCCAGCAAGCACCGCCCGGTGCCCCCGGACGTGGAAGAGCTGGTGCTGCACTGCATCGCCAAGGCCGCCACGGATCGCCCCGTCTCCATGCACGCATTGCTCGAGGAGCTGGATCGCATCGCCGACAAGCTCTCGCCCGACGAAGCTGGTCGCGATCGACCCGACGAGGAGCTCAAGGCCGAGGCCTCGGCTTTTTTCGGGGGCGTGGAGGAGCCCGCAGAGGACGCCAGCCCCGGGGGCGCCTCTCCGGAGCCGGATCGCAACCGGGTCACCCGGGAAGTGGCCGCCGCGTCGTCCGCGTCGTCCGCGTCGTCCGCGTCGTCCGCGTCGTCCGCGTCGTC
>CAYFWA010000958.1:0-2788 GCA_964346625.1 uncultured Myxococcales bacterium | reverse complement strand
GCGATGCCGAAAAAGCGACTACCTTTAGACTGTTGCCAACAGCGCAAATGGCTCACCCGGGCCCGCAGTGAGCGCGAGGGTGTGAGGCGCCGGGCGCCGGGCGCTCCGCGCTACTTCTTGTCGAGCCGCGCCACGCCGTCCCAGTCCGCTCCGGGGGCCTGGTCGCGCATGGCGCGCGCCGCCTTGCGCAGGCGATGCACCGAGGCATCGTCGGCGCCGGGCCTTAGGGCTCGCGCAGGAATAACTTCGGGATTCGTGCGCCGATCCATCAATTCTGTCTGCGTCGCTCGTCGGTTAAATACGTCAATGTATTCGCCCTCCTCGCTCCTTGACAGAATTGCGCCTCGGCGCCCTCGGTCCTTCGAAGTTATTCTTGCGCGAGCCCTTAGCTCCGCCCGCAGCGCCTCCAGGCGCTCGATGGCGCCGTCGAAGTCCCGGGCCTGGTATCGATCGAAGGCCTCCTCGTAGGCCCGCGCGAAGGCGAGGCGCTCGGCGGGCACCTCCCCGCGCGGGCCGAGGACCTCCAGGATCTGCACCGCCTCGCGCTTGCCCTTCACGGCGACCAGGTCCACGCGTCGCAGGTGGAAGGCATCTCGCACCGCTTCGGCCACCGTGTTGGAGATCAGCACCTCGGTGCCGTAGAGCCGGTTGAGCCCCTCGAGGCGGCTGGCCAGGTTCACCGCGTCGCCCAGGGCGGTGTAGCTCAGCCGGGTGGGCGCGCCGAAGTTGCCCACCACCACCTCGCCGGTGTGGATCCCGAAACAGGTGGGCAGCGGTGGCCGGCGGGCCGCCTGCCAGGTGGCGTTCTTGTCGGCCAGCCGCGCGGTACACCCCAGGGCCGCCCGTACCGCACGGTGGGGGGCCTCGGGATCCGGGTTCGGCGCACCCCAGAAGGCGAGGATGGCGTCGCCGATGAACTTGTCTACCGTGGCTTCCTCGCGTTGCAGCACCTCCAGCAGGGCGGCGAAGTAGTCGGCCATGTGCTCGGCCAGCTCGGTGGGCGACAGCGCCTCGGAGATGGTGGTAAAGCCCCGGATGTCGCTGAACAGCAAGGTCAGGGTGGCCGTGCGGCCCCCGATGCGGGCCACCTCCCCCCGGCGTACGAGCTGTCGCACCACCTCCAGGGGGACGTAGCGGCCGAAGGACTCCAGGGCCGCGCGCATCTGCTCCTGGTCGCGGGCCAGGCGCTGCAGCTCCGTGTGCCGGGCGCCCACGGGCGATCCCGGCGTCAGATCCAGGTCGCGGATCCGGCGGCTCTGTCGGGCGAGCTGCTCGAGGGGCCGCGAGTAGCGCCGGGCCAGCCACAGCGCCAGCAGCAGGGCCGCGGCCAGGGCGACCCCGGTGATCCCCAGGATCAGATCCCGCTGGCGCTTCACCCCGGCGGCGAAGTCCCCCTCGGGCACGGTGACCGCGATCCAGAGCGCGCGATCCGGGCCCAGGGCATAGCGGTGGAAGCCGGCCCACCACTGCTCTCCCCGCAGCTCGAAGGAAAAGGGCCGGGTGGGTTTTCCACGCCGCCGCCAGTATCGCGTGGCCGCCGCCACCGCGGGGATGCCCAGCTTCGCCGGGGGGCGCAATACGTGGGCCTTGAGCGCGGCGAGCCCGCCCTTTCCGGAAAACCGCTCGTCTCGCGGCAGCCCCACCGTGCGTCCGTCGTCGGTCAGCACGAAGGCCTTGCCCCGCTGGCTCACCGCCAGGGTCGAGGTGAACCGCGAGATGTCGGTGAGCAGCACGTCGAAGGCCACCACCTGGCGCCGCCCGCCCTTCCTCTCCTGTCCACCCGCTTCGGCCTTGGCCCCCTCGCGGCCGGTGGCGTCGGCCGTGGCGCCGACGCGGTAGGCCGTCGACAGCGTGATGCCGGGATCCTTCGTGGTAAAGAACGAGTACGGGGCGGTGTAGTGCAGCGGGGGCTCCCCCTCGCTCGCACTCTCGTCCACGCCCTTGCTCGCGCCCTTGCTCGCGCCCTTCTTCGCGCCCTTCTTCGCGCCCTCCTTCGCGCCCTTGCTCGCGCCCTTGCTCGCGCCCTCGCTCCCGCCCTTGCTCGCGCCCTTGCTCGCGCCCTCGCTCGCGCCCTTGCTCGCGCCCTCCTTCGCGCCCTCGCTCGCGCCCTCGCTCGCGCCCTCGCTCCCGCCCTTGCTCGCGCCATCGCTCGTCTGCAGCGCCCGCACCGCGCCGCGATACCAGGGACGCGTACGCGGATCGTAGTCCAGCTCCTCGTAGCGGTCGCTCACCAGGGTCTCGGCATCGCGCCAGAGCATCTGGCGGCTGCGCCGTCCCCAGCGTTCCACCCGCACGATGCGCACGAACCAGCGCTCGCCTTGCCGCAGGATCAGATGCTCGAGCCCCGTGTCGTCGGCGATCATCAGGGAGGACACCTGTGGATAGGCCTCCAGCATCGGGATCAGCAGCCGATTGAGCGCCCGCGGCGTCGCCCCCGCGAGCAGGCCCCGGCGCCCCCAGTCCCGCGCCACCCGCAAATTCGATCGAGGCGGGTTGAAAAACCGCCGCAGCTCCGCCTCCGTGCGGTCGGTGGTCCGTTCCAGCACCGCCTGCGACAGGTTTTCCACCGCGCGGCTGGCGAACCAGAAGGTGGAGGCCAGCATCGCCGCCCCGATGCCCAGCACCAGCAGCCCCAGGTTCCGGATCAGGCTCCACCGGATGCTCGCCAGCCGCTCGCGAAATCGTTCGAAGGTGCTCAAGTCGTCCACCTCAGAGCCCCGGCCCCGCGCCGAGCCCCGACTTCCACTCCACCCGCACCGCCAAGGCGCTGGGTCTGCCGGCGTTCGCG
>CAYFWA010000957.1:0-2798 GCA_964346625.1 uncultured Myxococcales bacterium | reverse complement strand
GCATCGGGCCCCAGCGCTGGACCGGGTATCACGAGGGGAGCTGGGACGGCGCGGTGACGGTGCACCTGGACCCGCGCTGGTCGCTCAAGGCGGCGGTCAATGGGATGCGGCAGCGGGACGTGCCGCGCACCGACAAGAGCGGGCCCGAGGATTTCCGGTACTACCGCCGGCAGGACCGGGATCTGGCCTACGTCAAGCTGCAGGGCAGCCACGGGAGGCTGCTGGATCAGCTCGAGCTGACCTTGTCGTATCACGGCTACTCCGAGGATCGGGACCGGTTCCGGCTGAGCCGCGACCGGATCGAGTTCGAGCTCGACCGGGTGCACACCGCCGGGCTGTCCCTGGTGGCCGGCACCGATCTGGGCCGCTACTCCCGCCTGACCTACGGGGTGGACGCCTACCACGACTGGGTGTCCTCCTGGCGCCGCGACGAGGCCATCTCCACCGGCGCCTCCCTCACGCAGACGGCGGCGGATCGGCGGGGACGCTTCGTGGATGGCTCCCGCTACCTGCAGGGGGGCGTGTTTTTGGCCGACACCATCGCGCCGCGGCCCTGGCTCGAGATCCGGGCCGGGGGACGCCTCGCCTTCACCCGCGCCGACATCCCCGCCGATCCCCGGGCCTCCGAGTTCGGGCTCCCCGGGAACCCCATCGAGGACACCAGCCTCGGTTTCGGCGGCGGCCTGTCGCTCACCTTCCGGCCGCTTTCGTCCCTGCGGCTCGTCGCCTCGGTGCACCACGCCTTCCGCGCGCCCAACCTGGACGACTACTCCCACGTGGGCTCCGAGGGGGGCGGCTTCGACATCCCGAGCGGCGATCTGGAGCCCGAGCAGGCCACCACCCTGGAGGCGGGGGTGCGCCTGGCCCACCGCTGGCTCGCGCTGGAGGTCTTCGGTCACTACACCTGGCTGCACGACTTCATCGCGCGGCGCTACACCGGCGACACGGTGGAGGGTGAGCCCGCCACCCAGCGCGCCAACACCGCCGAGGGCTACGTGGCCGGCCTGGAGGCGAAGCTCTCCGTCTCCATTGGCAAGGGATTTTCGCTGCTGGGGTGGCTGTCCTGGGCCCGCGGGGATCTGCAGGACCCGCTGCGGGATCCGGCCACCCAGCCCATCCGGCGGATGTCGCCCCTGCAGGGCTACGTGGCCGTGGTCTACCGGCACCCCGCCGGCCACTGGGCGCGGGCGGGCCTGCGCTGGTCGGCCCGGCAGGATCGGCTCAGCCCCGGAGATCGCAACGACGGGCGCATCTGCCCGGATGGCCCCGATCGCTGCGAGGGCACCCCCGGCTTCGCGGCGGTGCACCTGGCCGGCGGCCTGCGCCTGCACCGCGGCCTGCACTTCACGCTGCGCGTGGAGAACGTGTCCAACGAGGCCTACAAGTACCACGGCTCCGGGGTCTACGCGCCGGGCCTGTCGGTGGTGGGCCTGCTGCAGGCGCGCTACTGACCACAACGCTCCTCGTCGCGTATGTCCCCTCCTCGTCGCGTATGTCCCCTCCCCACCGTGGCCTCGCGGTAGCATTCACCGCGAGACCTGTCATGATGGCTCCCATGCCGAGCAACAAGCCCTCCATGCCCGACGTGCTGAAGATGCTGGCGCGCACCAACTGCGGCGAGTGCGGTCGGCCCACCTGCGTGGCCTTCGCCGTGGACGTGGTGGCGGGGCGCCGCCCCCTCGAGGCCTGCCCCTACGTCACCGCCGAGGATCGGGCGCGGTTTCAAGCCCAGCAGGAGGCAGCGCGCGAGGCGGGCGACAGCGCCGCCCAGGAGGCGGCGCGCGAGGCCGAGCGCGCCGAGCAGGCCGAGCGCGAGGCCCAGCTCGCCCGGCTGCGCGAGCGCTTCTCTGCCGAGAGCCTGCACGAGATGGCCGCCCGGCTCGGCGCCCGGGTGGTCAACGATCGCCTGGCCGTGCACTGCCTCGGGCGGGTCTTCGAGCTGGATCGCGACGGCAACCTCGCCTCCCAGTGCCACGTCAACCACTGGGTGCACATCCCCCTGCTGGACTACGTGCTGCGGGGCGCGCCCCGGCCCGTGATCGGCTCCTGGGTCACCCTCGGAGAGCTGCCCGCGGCGCGGGACTGGGCGCGGTTCTATACCCACCGCTGCGACCTGGTGATGCGCCAGACCGCCGACCGGGATCCCGAGCTATTCCTCGACCTGCTCGAGCTGTTCGGTGGCAAGGAGCTGGAGTCGGCCCGGGCGCCGGACAGCCCCTTTTCCCAGGACGCCATGGTGCTCCGCCCCCTGCCGCGGGTCCCGCTGCTGGTGTCCCACTGGCCGGCCGAGGGGCCCTTCGAGTCCAAGCTCACCACCTTCTTCGACGCCTCGGCCGACGCCAACCTCGGCGGGGGCGCCCTGTTCCAGCTCGGCAGCGGCCTGGCCGAGATGCTGCGGCGATTCTGCGTCAGGTTGGGGGTCTGCTGACGATCAGCGGGTTGCGAGTAATGAAGGAGACCCCCTGACGCACGGAAGATAGGGGACGAAGATAAAAGACGGAGCTCCGAATTTCCTCCGAATTTCCGTTTCTCAGCGCAAAACGTCGTGATTTCGGCGAAGCGGAAGAAAGAAACACCGTCCCCTAAAAAAAATTTTTAAAATTGGACTGTTGAAGCGTTAAGACCTAAAACACCCAGGGAAATTAGGACTTCACAGCGCTCTTGAAACACGCCATACAGGGATCATGGTGGCGAGCGCTCCCAGGGAGCGGACGCGTAAGGCCGCTGATCAAGATTAGTTTGTCAAGTTGGCGTGCGAGGCGCGCGGCTGGCAAGGCGCGACGACGGCGCGTACTGGG
>CAYFWA010000956.1:0-2801 GCA_964346625.1 uncultured Myxococcales bacterium | reverse complement strand
ATCCTCTGAAAATGCTACCGGCTCGTTCCAATAACCCAGTGCCTTTCGCCTTGGTCGTCTTGCGCTCCAGGGCCTCCAGCGGCGGGTAGAAGACGGCCCCCAGCTTGATCATCGCCTTGCCCAGCGGCGACAGCTTCTTCTCCAGGACGACGGGCGTGCCGGTGTTGATCGCCAACCGCGCCTCGTCCGGGGCCCAGGGCAGCGAGCCCACGATGGTGACCTGGCCGTCCAGGTACTTGACCACTTCCTTGGGGGTGATCCCGAATTGCTCGTCGAAGCCGTTCAGCACCAGACGAAACTTCTGCAACGTGCCGAAGGTCCTCTTCAGGGCCGGTAGGATGTTGCGCACGTCGGTGATAGCGGTTTTTTCGGGGGTAGCGATCAGGAGCACGGTGTCGGCCTTCTCGATAGCGGCCCAATGAATGGACATGTTGAAGTCGGGGCCGACGTCGACCACACGAAAGTCGTAGAAGCCCTGGGCCGTGCGCAGGATGTCGGTGAAAATATCCATCGTGCGGCCCTGGTCCTCGACGAACTCGTCCATCCCGGCCATGTGCATCTTGGGGATGCCGGGTAGCAGATGCAGTTTGCCGCGCCACATCTTGACGTTGGACTGCAATGTCTGGGCCTGCACCACGTACTGCCCGGTGCGTCCGCCGCGGGCCAGCACGCTGTTGTAGAGCGTGAAGAGATTCTTGGGCTCGCGGTCGATGTCGATGTCCAGGAAGACGTGGGTGTTGGCGCGGCTCATATCGGCGTCCACCAACAGGGTGGGCCGCTGGGCCTTGACGCCCAACGCGGCGGCCAGGTTGGTGGCGATGGTGGACTTGCCTACGCCGCCTTTGGGGCTGTACACGGCCACGGTTTGCTGCTGCCAGCCACCGCGGTCCAGGATGGACAGCGCGTCGTCGGCTGTTACCGGTGAGAAATTCCGTGACTGCCGCTCCTCCTCGGCCATCTGCACTGCCTCGGCCACCAGATCGGGCAGTCGCTGAAGCTGCGTGGTATCGAGCGGTGTGGTGACGTAGCCCTTCATCCCGAACTGCTGGTACTCGGAGGCGTAGCCGCTCCCGGCCGGGATCAGGCCCACCGAGGCGATGGGGCGTGTCTCGCTGAGCAGCAATTCCTGCACCAGCGAGGGCTGCATCCCCGGCAAGGTGGGCGAGAAGAGCACGCAATCGGCCTCCAGCGAGTGGGCCTGGTCGGCCAGCTCGCTCGCCCCGGAGACGACGGCCAGCATCGCGATCCCGGCACTCTCCAGCTCCTGGCCGATCATCTGTAGATCGTTCCAGGCCGAGTGCCCGACCACCACGCCCAGGTCTTGATTATTACTCATTGCCATCATCCTTCCCCACGCCGCGCTCCTCGAAGAAGATGTCCTCGAAGTCGCTCCAGGTCACGCCCTCGGTATCAGGCAGCGTGCCGGATTCGACGCTCGGTCTGGTGAGCGCGGGCAACACCCCGACCTCAACCGTGCCGTGGGCCAGGGCGAACGTGACCCACTCGGCGGTTTCTTTGGGCACCACCACGTCCAGGGCCTTGGTCTCGCCCTCGATGTAGCGGGGCTCATTCTCCATCCCCGGCGCGCCGTAGTTGGGGTTCTCTTTGCGCTCGCGGTTGAGACGGTAGACCACGCCCTCGGCTAATTGTTTCGACACCGGCAGATCGACCTCGATGGTGGTGGTCACCGTGCGGCCCTCCTCCAGGTCGATGGTGGTGGTCATAGGCTGGGCCTCTTCCGGCTCGGGGCCGATATGCTCCACAACCTCAGTGACCAGCTTCTGGGCGCTGACCCGACCGGCGGCAAAATACAGGGCCACCACGTCGCCGGGGATCAGGGACGGCAGGTTATCCTGCTCGACCGGCACCGAGACGATCACCTGGTTCGGGTTGTCCAACGCCACCGACAGCCGCGTCAATCCTTCGGCGTCGGCGCCGGAGGCCACCTGCTGGCGCAGCACCGGTTGGCCCGGGTGCAGCGGCTCGACAGCCGCCACCGGCCCCTGGGCCATCATCTGCTCCCATTCGTCGGCCATAATGTACTTCTCGGCGACGGCGCTCGATACCGATTGATTGTCGATGGAGATGTCCCCAGCCTGAATCTCTGAGAAGGCGGGGATCTCTTTCACCGAGACCACCACGTCGAAGGCCGGGGGCTGGGCCATTCTGCCCACAAAGAGCACGGCCACGGCGGCGCCTGCGGCCAGGATAATACCAAGTACCAACTGTAATTTGCGCATCAATTCACTCCTTTAGTATCACTGTAACTGTTCTACGATTTCCTGAGCGGCTTCCTGGCTGTATAGCGTCACCATCGCGCCGGGGAACCGTTGTTTCAAAGCTCTCTCGTGGTATTCAACCACGGGCGTTTTTCCGGTTGCGTTGCCGTCATCGTCGGTCTCGACGGCTGTGACAATGATCACCACGTCGGCCTGTGTGCCCCAATCCGTTGGGGCGCCGTTCGTCATCGAGGACGCTGGCTGCTCGATCCCGGCGTCGGCTACGACGTCGATGCGGTCGGCCACGGCCTGGATGAAGTTCAGCGTCTCGTCGGTCTTGAGCCTGCACTCCGGTGACCAGAGCATCGTGTGCCTGCGACCTACTACGCTATCCACTGCACGGCGGCGGCGAGCCGCCCGGGCAAATACAACCCGCGAAAGCCGCAGGGCACTTCGCCCCAGCCGTGCAGCTAATTGTCCGTCCGCCAGGTCGAGGCCGATGCCGTCCAGGGCGCGAGTCAGATCCTGGGCCAGTGAGGTTGTGCCCACCCCGCCCTTGGCGCCGATGACATAGATCAGCAT
>CAYFWA010000955.1:0-2805 GCA_964346625.1 uncultured Myxococcales bacterium | reverse complement strand
CGATCCTCCTGCCGAGGAGCAGGCCTGCCGGGGCATGTACTACAACCCCTACCAGCGGGACAGCGACGACAACGGCATTGGCGACTTCTGCCAGGCCATGCCCGTGGCGAGCAAGCCTCGGCTGGGGGGTTACGAGGTCACCACCACCCTGGAAATCTGCGGCCCCTCCTGCCTGGTCCTCGGCGCTTGCGTCTCCCCTGACATCCGGGTCTCCTTCAACGCGGAGGCGCTCGACCCGGCCTGGCCGCCCAGCCCGCCCAGCCCGGGCGGGGACCGTCCCGTGACCATCGGCGCCTGCGGGTGCCCGGGAGGTAACGGGTGGGATCAGAACTGCAGGGATTGGTATTGCCCCGAATTTGGAGAATATGGGGACCAGTTCCCAAACTCGCCGGCCTACCGTCCCGTGTTCTCCGGTGACTGCGACGCCATGGGCGAGCTGCCGGACAGGTGGCCTCGCACCGACTACCACCCCGACTTCGTCGCCGCGGGCGGGCCGCCCGCGCAAGACGAGTGCAAGATCCGGCCCGTGCCCTTCAGCCACGACCGGCTGGAAAACCAGGTGTCGGTCACCTGGGACTGGCTGGGCCACCCTTCGGTGGTGCCCCTGGCCGGCCAGGAGATCATCAACCGGATCGCCTACCCGCCGCCGAGCGACTACGAATACACGAACTGCAGCACGGGAGAGGTTCCCATCTGCGACACACTGATCAAGGCCTTCCCCAACGTGGTGCCCCAGGACAAGCGCACCTTCACCAACGTGGTGCAGCTCCCCCAAAGCGCAGGTCAGTGCTTCGGCCTGAGCTTCGACCTGGATGTCATGTCCCCTCACATCCAGACCCGGATCATCCCCCACGGGCCACTCTGGCCACGGGGCGGCGGCTGGGCCTTTGTCGGGGATCCGGCCCTCGGGGACGTGGCCCTGTTGACCCTGGATCAGGAGCGGTTCACCGCGCAGGCGGTGCACCGGGTGGCCTTGCAGACCCCGGGCCAAGGGCACCCCGCCTTCGACCGGGCCGCCATGGCCGCCGCCCGCTTGGAGCGCGGCCTGGTGGGGCTCGCCCCGGGCAAGGGCCCCGTGCTTTTCGCCCTGGGCGGGGTGGACAGCGCGGGTAGCTTCGACCAGGCGCTGTGGGCCGGAGATCTCGCCGGCTCGACGATCCGACCGTCCCCGTGCTTTTGGGCACGATCCCGGCGGGAGGTCCGGTGGCCGGAATCGCGGTACATGGCGGATCTGCCCACCTGCACCGGGTCGATCCGGCCGGGCTGCTCCAGTGCCTGCTGGGGCTTCGCTGCCCCAGGGGCGAGGTGGTGGAGGTCTTCGACGTGAGCGACCCCGCGGCGCCGCTCAAGCAGGGCGAGTACGACACGGCCTCAACTCTGCCGTGGGCCTACGTCAAAACGCTCGGGCACCGGCTCCTGGTGCCCGGCGGCACCGGCTTCGAGGTGCTCGAGGTGCGGCCGCTCGAGGTGGCGCCATGAAATATGAACTGGCGATCTGCTGGCTCGTCCCGGCCACAGCGGCTCTTTTCGGCTGGGTTGGCTGCTTCGGAGCGTGCTCCGAGGAGCCCGCGGTGGACAGCGGCCTGGACGGCCGGATCGATGCGGCCGCGCTCGACGGGAGCCCGGACGCGCAGGACGTACAGGATGCGGCGCTGGCCGATCGGACCGTGCAGCCAGACGTGCTCCTGCCCTGGGACGCAGGCCCGCCCGTTGACGCGGTGGCCGGCTCGGTGATCCAGCTCCCGCCGAGCGGCCAGAACATCACCATCGGGCCCTGGCACCACCACAACTACGTGGTCTACAGCGAGGCGCGGAGCGCGGACCAGGACGTGTTCCTGTTCGACCTGGCCTCGCAGCAGGAAACCACGGTGGTCGCCGAGGTCGGAGATCAGGGGCGAGCCTACATCTGGGAGAGCACGGTGATGTGGTCCGATAACCGGTGGTACTCCTGGCCCGACAACCCCCAGAGCGAGATCTTCCAGTACGACATCCAGACCCAGGAAATCGACCAAGTCACCAATGATGGGTCCTTCAACTCCCTGTTGAGGTTCAACAGCAGCCACATCCTTTACAAGACCTCGGCGGGAGCCCCCTCGGGGTCGAACCTGATCCTGATGGACCGCACCACCAGCGCTACCCGCCTGCTGGCCTCCTACGACACCTGGTGGGAGACCCCGGGCCTGAGCGAGTCCCACGCCTCATGGGTTGCGCACAGCCCCTGGGAGGGCGGCTCGTCCAAGAGCGTGTACTTGCACGACATCGCCTCCGGGGTCACCGAGCTGCTTCAGGGCACCGTGCCCGGCCGGCAGTTCCAGACCAGCACCTGGGGCGACTGGGTGGTGTGGGAGGACGATCGAAATGGCAACTGGGACATCTACGCCTACCAGATCAGCACCGGGCAGGAGCACGTGCTGGAGGACGAGCCCCACGACCAGGTCGCGCCCCAGGTGCGCGACGACCTGGTGGTCTGGGTGGACTACCGCTGGAGCGGCGGTGTGCACGTGACCAACCAGCTCGTCGATCTGGTCATCTATGACCTGCAGAACCAGCGCTGGCGCCGCCTGACCGGCTGGATCGACTACTGGGGCTTCGGCCGCGCCATGAACGGGTGGCTGCTCTACCGCAAGCACAGCGGGCATGCGTTCCTCGCGCAGCTTTTCGCCATGGACCTTCAGGCCAACCTGATCCTCGACGCCAGCGGTCGGGTCATACCCCCGCCTTGATCGAGACCACCCGCTCCCCAAAACCGGCTAAGGCCCCGCTCACGAATAAGATGTCCAGTTCAGGGCGCCGAGGCGCCCGGCT
>CAYFWA010000954.1:0-2807 GCA_964346625.1 uncultured Myxococcales bacterium | reverse complement strand
AGCGTTGGTGATGCGCAGCCGGGGGTCGTCGGGCGCGCGGGCCATGTCAGGACCCCCTCTGGCCACCGTTCTGGCCACCGTTCTGGTCACCGTTCTGGCCACCGTTCTGGTCACCGTTCTGGCCACCGTTCTGGTCACCGTTCTGGTCACCGTTCTGGTCACCGTCGCCTCTCGGCGCGGGCGTCGGCTTCGCGGGCACCGGGGGCGCTGGGGCGGGCTCCGCGGGCAGGGCGCGTCGCAGCAGGCCCCGGATGCGGTGCAGCACCACATCGCGACCTTCCCCGGTCAAGGCTGAAAACCCCAGGGGCTTGCTGTCGAGCTTCAGGGCTTGTTGGTGGCGACGCAGGGTGTGCTGCAGGCGGTTCTTGGGGAGCTTGTCGATCTTGGTATACACCGGGAGACAGGGGCAGCTCCGATGCGTTAGCACCTGCAGCAGGAGGCGCTCCTCGTCGCCGGGGGTTCGCCTCGCGTCGAGCAGCAGCACGAAGGCCACCAGCAGATCGCGCTGCTGCACGTACTGCTCCACGGTTTTGCCCCAGAGCTGCTTCAGGTGTCGAGGTACCCGCGCGTAGCCGTATCCGGGCAGGTCCACGAAGGCGCAGCGCACGTCGTCGAGGCGCAGCGAAAAGAAGTTCACCTCCCGGGTCCGACCGGGCGTGCGGCTCACCCGGACCAGCCGCCGGCTGCCCAGCAGGGAGCGCAGCAGGGAGGACTTGCCCACATTGGAACGGCCGCCGAAGGCGATCTCCAGGCGGGGCCAGGCGGGGAACTGGTCGGGCCGCGCGGCCCCCCCGGCGAAGCGGGGATTCGACAGTCGGATGCGTGTCGGCGCGGTCATGGGGGTGTGTATACCGGAAAATGCGATAGGATGCTCGGACATGAAGATCATCGGATTGACCGGCGGGATCGCGTCGGGAAAGAGCACGGTGGCTCGGATGCTCGCCGAGCGCGGCGCCCGGGTGGTGGACGCGGATCAGCTCGCTCGGGAGGTGGTGGCTCCGGGCATGCCCGGGCTGGCTGAGGTCGTCGAGACCTTCGGGGAGACCGTGCTGCGAGCCGACGGGAGCCTGGACCGTGCGGCGCTGGGCCAGCGGGTGTTCGAGGCGCCCGAGGCTCGCGAGCGGCTGGAGGCCATCACGCACCCGCGTATCGCCCAGCGCTTTGACGAGGATCGGAGCCGCGCGCAGCGAGACGGGGTGCCGGTGCTGGTCTACGAGGCGGCGCTGCTGGTGGAGACCGGGGCGCACCGGGCGGTGCAGGAGCTGGTGGTGGTGATCGCGGATCCGGCGGTGCAGATCCGGCGAGTGCGCGAACGCGACGGGCTGGGGGAGGCGGCGGCGCGCCGCCGCCTCGACGCCCAGGCGCCGGTGGAGCAGAAGGTGGCGGCGGCGGACCACGTGATCAACAATGGGGGCTCCCTCGTGGAGCTGGAGCGCCAGGTCCAGGCGCTTTGGGAGGAGCTGATCGATGACGCGTAGGCAGGGCTCGCGCAAAAACGAAGCCGAAGCAACCCGGGCGCCGAGGCGCGATTCGAGCCAGGAGCGCGAAAACCGGATATCGGGCAGCGCTCGGTCGCCGAGCGCCGCGGATCGCGCGGATCGAACGGAAGGATCGGAGCCCGCGGGCCGCCGCTCTGCGGGCGCGAGCCCGCAATCCACGCCGCCCACCGAGGAGGCGGTGATCCTGCTCACCGGGTTTCCCTCCTACGTGGCGCGGCGGGTCTGTCGGGAGCTTTTGCATCGTCGGTCCAAGGCGAGGATCCACCTGCTGTACGACGGGGAGGCCGACAGCGAAGCCCTGGACGCCTTCTTGCAGGGGCTCCCCGCCGAGCAGCGGGCGCGCGTATTGCCCCTGGCGGGGCACGTGACACGCCTGGACCTCGGCGTGGCGAGCCCGACCTACCGCCAGCTTGCGGCGGAGCTCACCGACATCCACCACCTGGCCTGGGCCTTTGGGACCGGGGCCGGGGGGGGCGGCGAGCGGCTGCGGAAGGTCAACGTCCGGGGAACCCGTGAGGTGGTAGAGCTCGCCGGGCAGTGCACGGCCTTGCGACGTCTGGTGCACTGGAGCACGGTCCACGTCTCGGGGTGTCGCCAGGGGGTGGTGCTCGAGGAGGAGCTCGACTGCGGTCAACGGTTCCACTCGCGCTACGAGCAGACCCGTTACGAGGCCGAGCGGCTGGTGCGGCGCGCCGCGATGACGATCCCCGTGACCGTGCTGCGACTCGGCGTAATCGTGGGGGACTCGGAGACCGGGGCGCTCGAGGCCTACGAGGGGCCCTACCGCCTGTTCGAGCGCTTCCTGGGCGCGGATCGCGGCCATCCGGTGCTGCTGCCCGGCAGCGGGGACGCGCCGGTGCACCTGGTGCCGGTGGACTTCGTGACGCGCGCCGGGGTCCAGCTCAGCCTGGATCCAACAGCCGAGGGACAGACCTTTCACCTGGTGGATCCCTCCCCGTTGCCGGCGCACAAGATCTACGAGCTGGTGGCGCGCAAGGCCCACCGCCGCCCCCACCAGCGCGTCATCCCGGGTTTGGTTTCGCGGGTGCTGCGGGCCCACCCGCGGGTGGAGCGCCTCAGTCCCTTCCCCGTGGCGCCCGCCGAGCTGTTCGACGCCATGGTGCTGTACAACTGCCAGAACACGCTGGCCCATCTCGCGGGGACCGACCTGCGCTGTCCCCCCTTTCCAGCCTACGTGGAGCGGCTGATCCAGTACGCCCGGGCGGTCCCCCGGTACCCGGCGATGGATCCAGAGCTCCCCAACGATCCGCTGGCCTGATTTCGGGGATCCGGGTATCTTCCCGGGCT
>CAYFWA010000953.1:2227-2814 GCA_964346625.1 uncultured Myxococcales bacterium | reverse complement strand
GCCCCGTCGCCCGCCCCGCCGCCTTGCCCACCGTCCACTCCGCGGCCCGACCCGCGGCCCGACCCGCGGCCCGACCCGTTGCCCGCGCCGTCATCGGGCGGCCAGCGCCGGGGTCCGGCGGGCAGCGCTCCGGCCTCCCGCTGCACCACCTGTCCCGGGTCCACCGCGGCCTCGCGCGGCAGCAGGGACGCCCGCGCCGCGAGCCACGCCGCGTCTCCCTTCGGGCCCCAGCACCAGCCCCGCACCCGGTGGTGGGGCAGCCGCGCCCCCGCCTCCAGGGTGAGCAGGGGGAGGTCCAAATCGAAGATCACGCTGCCGTCGTCGTGCTCTGGCATGGGTCCGGGTCCAGGGGGCTCTCAGGGCTTGCGTGCGGTCTCGCCCGGGGGGGCTTTGTATAACGCATTGCCCGCCGGTAGCAAAGCTGTTGGCCCGGACCCGAGACCGTGATGCTCACTCGGCGCCCTCGGCGCCGTCGGCGCCCCCAGCGCCCTCGGCGCCGTCGGCGCCGTCGGCGCCTCCAGCTAACCCAGACCCCATCGCATCCCCGGCCTTCGCCCGCAACTCCCCACGCGGCGCCAGTGCTCTTC
>CAYFWA010000953.1:0-2127 GCA_964346625.1 uncultured Myxococcales bacterium | reverse complement strand
CAGATAGCCTATCTTCCCGCGATCTGGCGCCTGCGGCGCCGCCCTCGGCGCTCGTCCCGGCGCCAGTGCTCTTCCAGATAGCCTATCTTCCCGCGATCTGGCGCCTGCGGCGCCGCCCTCGGCGCTCGTTCCGGCGCCAGTGCTCTTCCAGATAGCCTATCTTCCCGCGATCTGGCGCCCGCGGCGCCGCCCTCGGCGCTCGTTCCGGCGCCAGTGCTCTTCCAGATAGCCTATCTTCCCGCGATCTGGCGCCCGCGGCGCCGCCCTCGGCGCTCGTTTCGGCGCCAGTGCTCTTCCAGATAGCCTATCTTCTCGCGATCTGGCGCCCGCGGCGTCGGAGCCAGCTCGGGGGTTAGCTCGAGGACGGATCTCGAATTCTTCAATTCGGGGACAGGCGACCTTGGAGGCGGATCTCAGCAGCGGAAGCGTGTGTAGAAAAACAGAATGATAAGAGCCCAGTGCATGCATGTCGTAACACTGTCATTGCACGCGAATTGAAGAATTCGAGATCCGTCCCCCGTCCCCCCGAGATCCGTCCCCCGTCCCCCGCGATCGGTGCCAGCTCGCGGGATCAGATCAACTGAACCACTGACTGCTTGGCTGGCCCAATTCGGTCCGAACGTGCCTCTGAGGCATTTCCGGCCACCAACGCCACGGGCAGATCAGATGAAATGGTCCGCCGGCCGAAGTGCCTGTCAGTCGGCTTTGAGCGCCCGATCGAGGTCGGCCTGCAGGTCCGGCAGGTGCTCGAGGCCCACCGACAGGCGGATCATGTCGGCGGTGACGCCGGCCTCCTCGCGCTCCTTTTCGGGGATCTGCTGGTGGGTGGTGGAGGCAGGGTGGATGATCAGCGAGCGAGCGTCGCCGATGTTGGCCACCAGGGACCAGAGCCGGACCCGGTCGATGAGGCGGCGGCCGGCCTGAAGGCCGCCCTGCACGCCGAAGGTGCACAGGGCGCCGAAGCCCCCGTCCAGGTAGCGCGCGGCCAGCGCGTGCTGCGGGTGGTCCTCCAGGCCGGGGTAGGACACCCAGCTCACCCGGGGATGCTGCTGGAGCCAGTGCGCCAGGCCCAGGGCGTTTTCCGAGTGCCGCGCCATGCGCAGCCGCAGCGTCTCGAGGCCCTGGATGAAGCTGTTGGCGTTGAACGGCGACAGGGCCGGGCCCATGTCGCGCAGGATCTCCAGGCGCGCCTTGAGGATGAACGAAAGCGGGCCGAAGGTCTCGTAGAGCCGCAGGCCGTGGTAGCTCGGGTTGGGCTCGGTGAACTCCGGGTACTTGCCGCTGTCCCACGGGAAGCGGCCCCCGTCCACGATCACGCCGCCGATGGCCTGGCCGTGGCCGCCGATGAACTTGGTGGCGCTGTGCAGCACGATGTCGGCGCCGTGGCGCAGCGGGTTGCAAAGCGCCGGGCTGGCGGCGGTGTTGTCCACGATGAGCGGGACGCCGGCCTCGCGGGCGATCTCGGCGGCAGCCTCGAAGTCGGGCACGTCCAGCCGCGGGTTGCCGATGGTCTCCAGATACAGCGCCCGGGTCTTGTCGGTGACGGCGCGGCGCAGCGTCTCGGGCTGGCGGGAGTCGGCGAAACGCGCGGTGATGCCCAGCCGGGGCAACGTGTTGGCAAACAGGTTCCAGGTGCCGCCGTAGAGGCTGGAGGTAGTGACGAGCTCGTCGCCGCTGCGCAAAATCGAAAGCAGCGTCACCGTCTCGGCGGCCTGGCCCGAGGCTACCGCCAGGGCCGCCTGGCCCCCCTCCAGGGCGGCGATGCGCTGCTCGAACACGTCGGTGGTGGGATTCATGATCCGGGTGTAGATGTTGCCGAACTCCTCGAGGTCGAAAAGCGCCGCGGCGTGATCCGCGTCCCGGAACCGGAAGCTGGTGGTGTAGTAGATGGGCACCGCCCGCGAGCCCGTGGTGGGATCGGGCTCGTAGCCGGCGTGCAGGGCCAGGGTATCGGGGTGCCAGGTGGCCTGCAGATCCTCGCGCGTCTTTTCGTCGGTGGACATGGAGTCTCCTTTGCCGTGGGGCCGACGGTGGGATCACGGAGTGTGGGCAGGCTCGCCCATCGCCCAGCCGGCCTTAGGCCCCGATCACGAATAACCTGATCGTTCAGGCCGCCGATCCATCCCG
>CAYFWA010000952.1:0-2814 GCA_964346625.1 uncultured Myxococcales bacterium | reverse complement strand
TGGTGGTCTTCATCAACCAGATCCGGATGAAGATCGGCGTGATGTTCGGCAGCCCGGAGACCACCACCGGGGGGAACGCCCTGAAGTTCTACGCCTCGGCGCGGCTGGACGTACGGCGTATCGGCAAGGTGCAGAACGGAGACGAGGTGACGGGAAACCGGACCCGGGTGAAGGTGGTGAAGAACAAGCTGGCGGCGCCCTTCCGGCAGACGGAGTTCGACCTCATCCATGGCCGCGGGGTCTCCTTGGCCGGGGAGATCGTGGACCTGGGGGTGGAGGCGAAGCTCATCGGCAAGCGGGGGAGCTGGTACTCGCTGGGCACCGAGTCCATCGGTCAAGGGCGGGAGGCGGCCATGCGGCACCTCGAGGAGAACCCCGAGCTGCTGGAGTCGCTGCGGACGGAGCTGCTGGCCGACGCGGGGATCATCGCGCGGCCCGAGGAGGATGAGGAGGTCGAGGGAGACGCGGGTGGTGAGGCCGGGAGCGGCGATGCGGCTGGGGAAGCGAAGGCGGCCTGATGAAGATCGAGCACCTCGAGGCGCACAACGTCCACCCGAAGCTGCTGGAGATCTGGCGGCGCACGGTGGGCGAGCGGCTGCTGCCGGTGCAGGAGCGGGCGGTCAAGGAGTTCGGGCTGCTCGGGGACCGCAACCTGATCGTCTTCTCCCCCACGAGCTCGGGAAAGACCTTCGTGGGGGAGATGGCGGCGGTCCAGGCGGCGCGCCAGAACCGCAAGGTGTTCTACCTGGTGCCGCTCAAGGCCCTGGCCGAGGAGAAGTACCAGGAGCTGCGTCAGCGCTACGCGGCGGCGGGCATCCGGGTGATCGTCTCGTCGCGGGACCACTCGGAGTTCGACGCCGACCTGGTGGCGCTCGACTTCGGCATCGCCGTGGTGGTCTACGAGAAGCTGCAGAGCTTCCTGGTGAGCCACCCGGCCATGGTGGAGCGCACCGGGCTGGTGGTGGTGGACGAGCTTCAGCTCATCACGGACCCGGGCCGGGGGCCGGCGCTGGAGCTGCTGCTGACCAAGCTGATCACCGCCACCCGGCGCCCGCGCCTGGTGGGCCTGTCCGCGGTGCTGGGGCGCGCGGAGGCGCTGGCCGAGTGGCTGGAGGCCGACCTGCTCGTGGATCGCGAGCGGCCGTTGGAGCTGCGCAAGGGCGTGCTCGGTCGCGGGGAGTTCCGCTACCGGGAGCACAACACCGGTTGGCTGGGCAGCGAGGCGTTCCCGGACCTGGGGGAGGACACGCCCGCCCACGAGGTGAAGCTGGCCGCGGTGGAGCACCTGGTGAGCAGGGGCGAGCAGGTGCTGGTCTTCGAGAAGACCAAGATCTCCACCGTGGGCACGGCCTTGCAGCTGGCCGAGCGGTTGCGGCTGCCCATGGTGGAGGAGGCGGTGCAGCGGCTGGCCGAGCAGGAGGAGACCGTGGCCAGCCGGCACCTTCGCGAGGCCCTGGAGACCAGCGTGGCCTTCCACAACGCCGACCTCACGCTCGAGGAGCGCGCCCTGGTGGAGCGCTACTTCATCGCGGGCGACGTGCGGGTGGTCTGCGCGACGCCCACCCTGGCCATGGGCATGAACCTGCCCACGAAGAACGTCATCCTGCCGGCGGACAAGTGGGTCTACTACAAGCGGTACCGCGACTGGTCCACGGCGCCGCTCAGCAAGAGCGAGTATGAGAACATGAGCGGGCGCGCCGGCCGGTACTCCCTCACCGAGGGGTTCGGCCGGTTTATGCTGGTGACGAGCTCGCCCTTCGAGGCGGATGCCTGGATGGACGTGTTCGTGGACGCGGACTTCGAGTCCATCGAGCCCACGCTCAAGGACGCGCCACTGGCCGTGCACGTGCTGGACGTGCTCGTCTCGGACCTGGCGCGGTCCGCAGACGAGGCCGCCGAGCTGCTGATGCGGAGCTACACCGGCCATACCTACTGGCAGCAGAAGCTCAGCCAGGACGAGCTCCGGGCCGAAATGGGCCGGGCCATCGACGAGTGCCAGGCCATGGGTATGCTCGTGGAGGTGCGCGACCGCGAGGGCAAGGTCTGGCTGGAGCCGACGCCCCTTGGCAAGGTCTGCGCGGCCACCGGGCTCCAGCTGGAGTCCGCCGCCGACCTGGCAGACTGGCTTCGCGCCGTCGAAGGCCGCACCATCGCGCCCCTCGATGTGCTCACGGCCCTGGCGTACACCGCGGACGGCGACGAATGCTACATCCCACTCAAGAAGCGCGAGACCAGCAGCCACCGGTATCGCGAGCGCCTCCTGCACGCGGCGCAGGAGCGAGGCCTCCTAGACCGCCCCGTCATCCAGGGGATCCGCGAGCGGCGGTGCGCCCTGGACTACGAGGCGGGCAAGCGCGTCAAGAAAGTGCTGCTCCTCGACGCGTGGATGAACGAGGAGCCCCTGCCGACGCTCGAGCAGTCCTTCGTCGTCCTGGCTGGCGTCATTCGCCGGGTCGCCGAGGACTTCGGCTGGCTCGCCGAGGCGCTGGCCCAGGTGGCCGAGGCTGAGAGCTGGCCGAGCGCGCGCCAACGGGAGCTGCGGGACATCTCGCTCCGTATCGGCAAGGGGATCCAGGAGGACCTGGTCCCCCTGGTACGGCTCCGGGTGCGAGGCTTGGGCCGCGTGTACCTGCGCCGACTCGCGGACGCCGGGCTGGGGGACGCGGCGGCGCTCGAGGAGGCCAGCGTCGAAGACCTGGAGCGCGCCCTCGGCAGCCAAAAGCTGGCTGAGCGGCTACACGCCCAACTCCACGAAGAAGGCGAGGGTGCCGGCGGCCCCGTCAAGCAGCCACTAGAGCAATCGGTCCCATCATC
>CAYFWA010000951.1:0-2819 GCA_964346625.1 uncultured Myxococcales bacterium | reverse complement strand
GAATTGATGGATCGGCGGCCGAATGCCGAAGTTATTCTTGCGCGAGCCCTTATTCGTGACCGGGGCCTCAGCGCTTGCGGCACAGGGTGAGCCCGTCCCCGATGGGCACCAGGCTCAAAAAGACCCGCTCGTCGTCGCGGACGTGGGCGTTGAAGGCGCGGATGGCCTCGGTGTCCTCGTCGCGCTGGTTTGGATCGGCCACGCGGCCGTACCACAGGGTGTTGTCCACCGCCAGCAGGCCGCCGGGGCGCAGCAGCTCCAGCGTCTGCTCGTAATAGTCGATGTACTCGGCCTTGTCGGCGTCGATGAAGGCGAAGTCGAAGCGCCCCTGCTGTCCGGATCGGCGCAGCGCCGCGAGGGTGTCGAGGGCCGGGGCCAGGCGCAGCTCGAGCAGGTGCGACAGGTCGGCCTCGCGGAAGTAGCGCTGCGCCACGTCGGTCCACTTTCGCTCCTGGTCGCAGCCCACCAGGAGTCCGTCGTCGGGCAGCCCGCTCGCCATGCACAGCGCGCTGTAGCCGGTGAACACCCCGATCTCCAGGGCGCGGCGGGCGCCCATGAGCTGGACCAGCAGGGTCATGAGCTGTCCCTGCTCCGGGGCGATCTGCATCCGCGCCAGCGGCAGCTTCGCGGTCTCCGCCCGTAGCCGCGCCAGCAAAGGCGGCTCGCGCAGTGACTGGGCCAGCAGGTACGTGTGCAGCCGGTCATCGAGCTCAACGGTGCGGTTCGACATACGATGCGTTCCTCATGATGGAAGTGCGATGGAAGTGCGATGATGGAAGTGCGATGATGGATTCCGAGCCGGGGCGGGTCAACGCCCGATGCTGCGTGGGGCGTTGGCGGGGCGGGCGCCTGGAGCTTCCGCGTGCGGTGGAGAATCAGGCGCGCGGCGCAGTCTCGCCGCGGCGGTCGGCCTCGCCGCGGCGGTCGGCCCCGCCGCGGCGGTCGGCCCCGCCGCGGCGGGTGGTCCCGCGGCGGCGGCGCAGCCACCATAGCAGCCACAGGACCGCGGCGAAGCCGTGCGCGGTGGGTCGTCCCCCGGCGCGACATCCGCACCCGCTCACCATGCGCTCGGGGGGCTCCACGTTGGGTCCGGCGTCCGGGCGGCTGGGGGCCACCGTCCCGTCGGGTGTCAGCTCGAGGGTCACTGCCGGGCCCGGGCAGGGCAGAGGGGTCCCCTCGGCCCTGCACAGCCAGAAGGTCTCGCGCCGAGGCTCGGTGACGTCGCTGCCCAGGGTCACCAGGAACCGCAGGGTGGTCTGCTGGGACGCCGGGAGCGCGTCGCCGAGGGTGAGCACGACCTCGGGGGCCTCCCAGCCCCCTTCCACGTACAGGGCGCTCGTCCCACCGCCGCCCTCGTCCAGGGCGCGGAGCTGTACGGCGCCGGCGGCCCAGTCCTGGGTGCCGACGTTGATCACCTGAAGCTCCACCACCGCCTGCGCGCCCGGCTCGAGCTGGGACGGCGCGGTCAGCACGTCGAGCTGGGCGGCCAGCGCCGGCGGCGGCTCGCCGAGCACCGGCGGGAGGCCCTCGTCCACCTCGCCGTTGCAGTCGTTGTCCAGGTCGTCGCAGCGCTCGAGCTCGGCCTGGTATAGCGGCTCGCAGACGAGCTGCCCGTCGACGCAGCGCCGCTGCCCCTCGGCGCAGCGCCCGAGCTCGCCGGTGTCACAGGGGCCGGAGACGTCCTCGCTGAGGCAGTCGCCCCAGGCCTCCCAGACGCACTGACTAGAGCACACCCGGTGCTGGAGCCCACAGTCGCCGCAGGCCTGCTGCTCCTCGGCGCCCGGCTCGCACTCGCCCTGCTGCTCACAGGGACCCCAGGCCCCCCAGGTTCCGCTGCTGTCACAGGTGCGCGTCTCGACGCCGCAGAGCGTGCAGCTACGGGTCTCCTGCTCCCCGGCCGTGCACTCGGTGGGGGGCGAGACGCAGCTACCGGTGGCCTGCTCGAAGCCGATGTCCATCCCGTAGTAAAACATCAGGATGTCCTGGTAGCCCCAGCCCTGATCTGCGAGACAGGAGGCCCCATTTTGGGACTTGCAGCCCCGGTTGTAGACGTTGGAGGGGCTCACCCATCCCAGCGACGTCTGCTCGATGCTGTTCCCGGAGAGGCCCCAGTTGTAGGTCACGTAGTGCTCGGTGCTCGTCGGGTCGGAGTCTCCCGGGGACCACACGCAGTCCGAGGCCGAAGGGATCCCTCCGGCAACGTAGAAGGCGCAGATGGTGACGCCGCTGTAGGTGAGCACCTCCCCGGCGGTGTCCTGGACGGCCTGGATGTGCTGGGGCAGCGGGTTGGCACCGCAAGAGTACACCTGATCGGAGGTGCCGTCGTCGATGGAGCCCGAGGTGTCGAGCTTGTAATAAAGATAGGAGCGCGCGGCCACGGCCTGGGCCTTGAGCGCCTCGAGGGGCGCGCTGCCGTTTTCGCACTGGATCACGTGGGGCAGGTAGTCGGTCTCCACGTCCACCGTCCCCACGCCGTTGACCGTGGCGGTGCAGTAGGCCGCGAGCGGCGCCCGCCGCTGCTCCACCTCCACGGGGGGCTCTTGGGTGCAGCCCGTCAGCCAGGCCGCTGCCGCCAGCCCGGCCAGGGCGTACCGATAGCCGTCGGAGTGATGCTCGCGCAAACGCTTGGTTCCCGATGACCCGATCCACGGGCAAAACGATCATATCGCATGCCGAGCCGGAAAAAAAGGGCTCTGTCCGAATTTCTCAACGGGATTTGTTGAGCGCTGATGACATGTTGACTGCTGGCGCGGCTCTGGCCGCTTTAGGGCTCGCGCAAGAATAAGTTCGACGCACCGAGGGCGCCGAGGCGCAATGCT
>CAYFWA010000950.1:0-2823 GCA_964346625.1 uncultured Myxococcales bacterium | reverse complement strand
GCCGGAGGGGTGAGCCGAGGCCGCGGTGTGCCGAGATTTCGCGAGCTTGAGCGATTGTCGGGCCGCCTGAGCGGCGGCCCGACCCCAGCAACCAGGCCGGAGGGGTGAGCCGAGGCCGCGGTGTGCCGAGATTTCGCGAGCTTGAGCGATATTGTGCCCGGGCGAAGTCGTTTGGCCCTTGGCGAGGCGCCCGGGGGCCGCCGCAGGGGGCGGGGGGGCCGGCGGAGGCCACGGCGGAGGCCACGGCGGAGACCACGGCGGAGACCACAGCGGAGACCACAGCGGAGACCACAGCGGAGGCCACAGCGGAGGCCACAGCGCAAATGTCTCCTGGGATTCGGATACTGACTTCGTAAGACCACCTGTGTTAGGGTTCGGTAGGTGGGATAGAACATCAGGAGGAGGTTGGCCTTCTTTGCGCTGGATCGGCACGTCGGGGTGAGCGGCGCAGCCGAGCACCGCCTCTGGGTCGGCGGGATCTCGGGCGACGAGAGCGCCTGGCACCGGCACGCCGCGGGGGCGCCGGTGGCCAGCGACGTGACCCTGGACCGGCCGCGGCTCATCCCAGATCCCGAGGGCGGCCGGCTGCTGCTTGTTGCCGACGCCGAGCGCGCGCCGCGCACGCACCCGGAGATCGCCCCCGGGCCGCGTCGAGTCCACCCGGTCTACGCCCTGGACTTGGACTCGGGCACCTGGACAGACCTGGGCTCCCTCGGTCTCCCGGGCGACCTGACCGGCTACGCCGTGGTCATGGATCCGCGGAGCCGTTCCCTGCATGTCGCTGGAGGCGCGTTCGTCGACGGTCGATTGAATCCGGTCCTGTACCGCGTCTCCCTGGCCGATCTGCGCGTCACCGCCCTGCCCGGCGCGCTGGCAGAGGGGGCCTGACGTGTGGGCGCGGACGCGGCGCTCGTGGCCGAGACCGGAGAGCTGATCCTGTCCGGCGGCACCCGGGACGGGCTGCCCCTTTCCGACCTCTGGTCCGTGGACCCGCGCTCCGGCCGAGCCCGGCAGATTGCCGCCGACGTGCCCGGTGCCCGGCCCGTGGAGGTGGGCTTCGTGCTCACCGGCGGCCTGGCCCTGGCGGTACACATCCACGGCGACCGCCTCTTCGTGGCCACCTGGGGCGGCGCGGTCGGGATCTACGGGCTGTCCGTACCCACCGAGCCCGCCTACCTCGGCGAAATCGACGCCGGCGCTCCGGTGGTGGCGATTCGGGCCCAGGGCACCACCGTGCACCTGCAGCGGCTCGCTCCGGGGGGAGGGTGGGCGCTGGCCTGCCTCCTGGGGCTCGAGTGCCGGCCCGGCGATACGGTGGAGGTGTTCGACGTGAGGGATCCCCTCGTGCCGACCCAGGTCGGGGAGTACGCAGCCAGCGACTCGCTCCCCTGGATCACGGCTCGGCTCGTAGGCGCGCACCTCGTGGTGCCCGAGGCTCGAGGGCTGAAGGTACTCGGCGTGGAGCCCGTAGAGGCGGCGCCATGAACGGTCGACGGGTGGTCACTGTCTGGACCGGGGTCGCTGTCGTGGTGGCCTGCGGCGTGCTGGGCTGCCGCTGCACCGAGACCCAAATGGGTCCGGGCGCCGACGTGGACGCGGGCCTGCAGGCGGACGCTGGGCCCGACGCGGCCGTGGACGCCCGGCCCCCGGGCGACGCGGCCCTGGAGCCCGACGCGGCACCAATTTGGGACGCGGGACCCCTGGTGGACGCGGTCCCGGGGTCGCTGATCCAACTCCCCCCCAGCGGGCTGAACGAGATGCTGGGAGTCGCCCACGAGCACCCCTACGTCGCCTACTCCGAGTGGCGGGGTCCTGACTACATGGACTATGATGTCTTCCTCTATGACCTGAGCACTCGGTCCGAGTCCCCCGTCTGCACCGAGGCCAAAGAACAGGCCGTTCCTCAGATTGCGAACGGCTGGATCCTCTGGTCGGACCACCGGGGCTACTCTGAGCCAGACAACCCCGCCGTCGAGATCTTCGGCCACGAGATCGGCTCGGCCACCACGGTGCAGCTCACGAGCGACGGCTTTGCCAAGTCCCTCCTCGCCGCCTCACGAACGCACCTGCTCTACAAGACCAACGAGGGGATGCCCCCGGGCCACGGATCCGCGACCCTGGTCTTGCAGAGCCGCCTTTCGGCAGAAAAGCGCGTCCTGTGCGAGTACATCTACGGCCCCCAGGGGGCGTCGCTGAGCGCCACCCACGTGGCCTGGGCCGCGCGGGACCCGACCAACGGGTGGGTGAACCGGAGCGTGTTCCTGCACGACATCGCGGCAGGCGAGACCCGGCTCCTGTCGGGCACCACACCTGGTAACGTGTGGACGACGGACCTTTCGGGCGAATGGCTGGTCTGGAGCGAGAACCGTTACGGCCACTACGACGTGTTCGCCTACCGGATCAGCACCGGGCAGGCGCTCAGGGTCACCGACGAGCCGCACGACCAGATCGTGGCCCGGGTGGACGGCCCCCTGGTGGTGTTCATGGACTTCCGCTACACCGGGGGTTCGTTCCACGACCCGACCACGATCAACGACTTGGTGGTCCACGACCTGGAGACCGGCCACTGGCGCAAGGTCACCGGCTGGTCGGCGCGGTGGGCTCCCTTCGGCGCGCCCCAGCAGGGCTGGCAGGTATTCGTCCGCGCCACGTTCCAGGGCGCGAGCACCCACGAGGTCTGGGCCATGGACCTGGTGGCCAACCAGCTCGTGGACACCACCGGCCACGTGGTCCCGCCGCCGTGATCTCGAGCGGTTGGCCGGCGATCGTCGTCTGGGCTGAAGCGCCGTGGCTGTGACGGCCGAGCTGATGCCATGGCAAATT
>CAYFWA010000949.1:0-2824 GCA_964346625.1 uncultured Myxococcales bacterium | reverse complement strand
GGCTGTACTGCACGGCGTCGGCGCGGGACCCGCACCGACGCCGTGCAGTACAGCCTTCACACGAGCTCCTGGTCCGTGCTCTCGCCCGACGGCGCCTCGCCCGCCGGGCCGGCCCTCGACGGTTTCGTGCGCTACGACCGCAGGAGCGGGGTCCTGTGGGTGGCCGGCGGCGCGGGCGCGGCGCCTGGCGCGGATCAGATCGCCGCCTACGAGCTCCGGGTGGAACGCGGGGAGTGGACCCGGCGCGTGGCGCTAGATGCCTTCGCACCGGCCGAGCCGGGCCTGAGCGAGCTGACCTTCTCGCGGGACGCGCCGCCCTGGATCTTCTTGCGTGGCGACCCCGGCGCCGCCTTCCCTGGCGAGCTACGCCTGGTGACCCTGGAGTCGCCCGAGACCGCGCTGGGCCTGGCCGCCTACGACCCCGCGATGAAGCGGCTCGCCCGCAGCGCGGCCGGCATCGCCGAGCCGGGGGTGCTCGTGCTCGCCCAGCCCGGCCAGCAATATGGCGTCGAGGTAGAGGCCCTGCCCGGCTTCGGCGCCGAGCGCACCGTCCCCCTCGCGGTCCGGGACCGCGCCGCGGCCCTGCTGCCCCTGTCCGAGAGCCAGGCCTTTCGGGGCACCGCAGACCTCGCGGTGGTCGAGGACACCCGCACCCTGTATCTGGCGCACGGCCACGAGGTGACGGCCATCGATCTCTACGACCCGGCCCAGCCATTGACGCTCGGCTCGGTGGACCTCGGCAGCCCCGTGGCCGCGGCAGTGCCCTGCAGCGACGGCCGGCTGTGCGCCCTCACCGCGGCCCACCCCCACAAGCTCGCGGTGCTCGATCTTAGCGATCCGGGTCAGCCACTGGTGGCCGGCGAGCTCGCCCTGCCCGGGAGGTGCCGGGACCTCGCGGCCGAGGGCCCCCGGGCATTTCTGGCCTGCGGCGGCCGCGGCGTGGCGCGGGTGACGCTTTCGGATCCGGCCGCCCCGCGGCTGCTCGGGGAGCTGGATCCGGGCGGCACGGCCACGGCGGTGGCCCTACGCCGCAAGGTCCTGGCGGTGGCCGTCGGCTCGAGTAAGCGACTGCGGGTCTACCGCCTGCACGGCACGGGCAGCGCGTCGCTGCTCGCCGAGGCGCGGACATCCCGCCAGGGGCGGCGGATCCACCTCGCCTATCCGTATCTACACGTTACCGAGGGCAGCCCCGGGGGCTGGCGCCGCTGCCTGGCAGGCCGCGGGTGCCGCCAGGCGCCCACCGAGGTCTTCGCGCTGGACGAGCGCGCGGGCACCCTCACGGCGGCGGGGAGCTATGACACTGCCCTGGCGCGCGTGCCGCTCGGCGCGGTGCTCGGCCGGCACGTGGTGGTGCCGCAGGACCGCGGCTACCAGGTCCTGCGGGCGGAGCCGGCACCGTGAGACAACTGCGCAGGATCCTGGGTGCCGGCCTCAGCGCGAGCATTGCCGGCCTCTGGCTGGCTGCCTGCGCCGGGGCCTGCGCCTGCGGCGACAGCGGGCCGGGATACAACGAGTGGCCACCGGACGTGAAGCCCCGGCCCGATGCCGGTCCCGACGCCGGCCCCGACGCCTGGGTGGAGCCGGTGGTGGCGGTGATCGAGCCCGTGGAGGTGGGTCACACCGAGCCATGTGAGGACGCGACGCACCTGGTGTTCGGACCGGATGATTCCTACACGACGGGGCAGCAGGTCATTGTCGACGAGCTCGTCACCTACGGTGTGGCGGACAGCGGCGAGCCCTCAGATGTATTTCTCCACGACCTTCAGACCTGCGTTGAGTACCTGGTCTCTCCTCAGAATGAGCGTCCGGACACAACTCCTTCCATTTGGAACAACCGTATCGTCTATGGTGCAATCATTCCACCGGAAGAGTACGTTGTGTCTGGGGCGCAACTCATGGAGCTCGATCTCGAGACAATGGAGCTACGCCAGCTCAGCCCCTGGGCCCAAGGACTTCGTCCTCGTCAGAACGACCGCTATCTGCTCTTCCGGCGGTACGAGATCGATAGAGGCATCTACGACCTAGTCCTCCACGACCGCTGGACCGACCAGCAGACCGTGCTGGCGGACGGCACGCAAGGGGCCGAGTCCCACCGGATCAACGAGGACTATGCAGTGTGGATCGCCTGGGGGGGAGCGGGCAAGAGCGTGTTCTACGCCGAGCTGGCCACCGGGGACGTGGTGGAGGTGCCCGACACCCGCGACCACGCGGTCTATGACACCGACCTGTCGGGCGACATCGTGCTGTGGACCGACTTGCGCACCGGGCTGGGGGCGATCCACGGCCTGCGCATCTCCACCGGGGAGCCCCTCCAGCTCACCGACGACGGCGACGTCCACTCGCGGCCGGTGATCGACGGTCACATCGCGGCCTGGCGCACCCGCCCGCCCGGCAGCAGCGACGGCTACCGGATCGAGGCCTACGACCTCGAGACCGGGGTGCGGCGGGTGGTGGTAAGCGAGCCGAGCATGGACTGGAAGCCCGCGGATCTGGACGGCGAGTGGCTCATCTACCTCGAAGAGACCTCGGGCTACTGGTACAACATCATCCACGCGGTGAACCTGCGCCGCCTGGGCGTGCTCGGCCCGGACGGCCACCTCGTGCCCCTGGGCTCACCTCGATCTTTGCGGTGACGCCACGGCACTGAGGGCCATGACCCTGCCCGTCTGCCGGGCCGCCTGAGCGGCGGCCCGACCTGAGCCACCAGGCCAGATGGGGGAGCCAAAGCCGCAGCGCGCCCGGCGGCGACCGCAGCGCAGATGGCTCAGTCTGAGCCATTTGCGCTGTTGGCAACAGTCTAAAGGTAGTCGCTTTTTCGGCATCG
>CAYFWA010000948.1:0-2832 GCA_964346625.1 uncultured Myxococcales bacterium | reverse complement strand
GTTCCTCAAGGAGTATCCGGAAGGGGCGCCCGTCGTGTCGGACGACCTGCGCCGCTTTCTTGCCACATTTGTTTTCGAATCGTCCAGGTGATCGCTCAGTTTTCAGCCTCCAGCGGTGAGGATTGGCGCCGCGCCTCATTGGGGTGAATTCGCCAGTCGCAGGGCAGGGCGCTGGTCCCCCGTGGGAGCCCCCGTGGGAGCCCCCGTGGGAGCCCCCGTGGGAGCCCCCGTGGGGCCGCCCGACTCGCCGCAGTCGTCCAGGTGCCCGGCAGCGCCCAGGTGCCCGGCAGCGCCCAGGTGCCCGGCAGCGCCCAGGTGCCCGGCAGCGCCCAGGTCCCCGCCAGCGCCCAGGTGGCCACCAGTGCCCACCCCGTGTCCCACAGGCGGCCCGTGTGGCGCGAGGCGCGCCCCTGGCAGCACCGGCGCCCGGTCCAGCGTGCAGACCGCCTGGCGCCGCGACTCGGACGACAGGTGCGCGTACCGCATGGTCATTTCGATGGTCGCGTGCCCGAGCAGCTCCTGCACCGCCTTGAGCGGCACCCCCGCCATCACCAGGTGCGAGGCGAAGGAGTGGCGCAGCACGTGGTACCCGATCCGCCGCAGCCCCGCGAGCCGGCACGCCCGCTGCAGCCCCCCGAATCCGGCCTTCCGCAGGTCTTCTGGTTGTGCGCAGACTGCGCCGACGGCCGAAACCGGCGCCGACACTCCGTACATGTACACCGCTTCTTGGGGATTCTCTTCCGAGGCATAGCCCGAGGGCTATGCTACCGGCTCCCTCACCTCAACACCGACGGCGCGCCCCACCCCGCGCTCCCGACGAATCCGGCCCTCCGGCAGCACCGGAACCGGGCCCCCCGGCGCTGAAGGGCCCCCCGGAAATCACGGTAGCGGGCCCCCCGGCGCTGAAGCGGACATCCAGGATCAGATCCTCAACCTCGAGGCGGTCGATGGGCAGGAGCCCACCAGCGAGCGGGCGCTGCGAAGGGTGTTGAGGGAGATGGAGTGGGAGGAGCAGCGGCGGCGGTGGGTGGATCAGCGCCAGAGCTTGAGAACGCCGGGCACCTCGTGATGACCCTTCGAGATCGATCTTGGGCTACACCGCGCGCGCTGATTCCTCGGCCTGTAGTCTAGTGTCTGAGATCACCGGTAGCTCGTCCCATGTCCGACCATCGAGCAGGCGGCCAGCCTTCTTCTTGTTGGGCCCGCCCCATTGTTTGAAAAAGAACGGCACCCGTGCCCGGCGACATTGGTCACGGATGTCAGTCACCCAATCCTCGCTAATCGGCCTCGCCTTCGGCCCGGATTCACCGCCGACGATGACCCAGCCGATACCCCCGAGATCGAGGCCCGGCAGCGGGCCGAGCAACGGCTCCAGGGAGAGGAACTTCACATCGGCGTGGGTCTCGCGCAGATCGTCGATCCGCGGTGTATAGCGATCTGACTCGACGCTGACCCCCATCCAGATGTTCGGCGCCCAGGTGAGCTTCGGATCGAGCTCAGCGAGCCGCTCGGACCGCTTGGTGAGCACCTGGAAAAGGTGCCAGTGCGCGCGGCGCATGACGTCGAAGACCTTCTTGATGTAGGAGACGGGCACGTCCTTGTGGAACAGGTCGCTCATGGAGTTGACGAACACGGTCTGCGGTTTTTTCCAGCGCAGCGGAAGCTCGAGCATGTGGGGCTGCAGCGTGACATCGAAGCCGTTGACGTAGTTGGCCTGGCCCATGGCCTGGAGCCGCTCGGCCATGCGCTCGGCATAGCAGTGCTTGCACCCGGTGCTGACCTTGGTGCAGCCGGTGACGGGGTTCCAGGTGGACTCGGTCCATTCAATCGATGATTTTTGTGCCATCAGCGCACCTCCTTCAAGAGGTGGTTCGCGATCCTGAGTGCGATGTCCTTGCCTCCCTTGTTACCGACCGCGAAACAGAGCAGGTAGAGCGGGCAGTTGACTTTGTTTTTGAGCACGCCAGGCTGGTCGACGACGCCCTCGAAGATGGTCTTCAGACGGTCGTTGAAGTACCGGCCGATGGTCTCCATGGTCGCCTTCTCGACATGCTCCAGCTCATTGCCGAACAAGTCTTGCGTCTTCTCGACCTTGTAAAACTCGTCGTACCAATCGTCGGTACCTAGCAGCGCGTTGAGCCGTGCGCGCCAGCTATCGGGGATGTCCCCGGTCTTCTTGAGCAGGCGGTTGACGCCGATGCCGAGAGGGAAGAGCAGCCAGAGGTCGATGGCCTTGGTCTTGGCGACCGCCTCGATCGTCGCCCATTCCACTTGCATGCCGTAGGGGTCCAGGAAGAGCACGGCCCGGTGCGATGTTCAGTCCTTGCTGCACAGATCCTGGATCTCCTGGTTGGCATCCCCCTGGCGAACCTCGATATTGCTGGCCTTGTCGGCGAACTCCTGCTTGAGGGCGTCGAGCTCGGCGCAGCGCTTCGCGCACCGCTCAATGAAGATGTACTTGTCGAAGCGGGGCTCGGTCTTGAGCGCAAGGCGCGCCGACCCGTCGAGCAGCCCCTGGGGCTCGTCCGCGGCCAGATCCGGGAACATGAGGCTCAGGTCCTCGGAATCGTGGCGACAGGCGTCCCGGTAGCCGGTGCCGGCGAAGGCGTCGATGTAGCCCTTGCGGAAGGTCGTGTTCTTGAGCGCATGGGTGTAGCCCTCGAGGTAACCTTTCAGCACCTCGAGCTTGGCGATGGTCCAATCTCCTCCAAATCTATGGTCTTTGCCGCCGGTTGTTGTCTTCCTCGCCATGGTTATACTGTACTTTCGTTCAGCCCTTGAGTCAAACCCTTCACCCAAGGCAAAGCCCGTTTGGCCACAGTCGGGGACTTA
>CAYFWA010000947.1:0-2836 GCA_964346625.1 uncultured Myxococcales bacterium | reverse complement strand
GGCCCCCCCCCCCCCCGGCCCGCCCCCCCCCAGGCCGCCCCCCCCCAGCCCAAACCCCCCCAAAAACAACCCCCGCCGAAAGCAATCCCGCCGAAAGCAATCCCGCCGGGCCGCGCTGCGCCGAGCCGCGCTTCGTCGAGCCACGCTCCCTCGAGCCGCGCTCTGCCGAGCCGCGCTCTGCCGAGCCGCGCTCCGTCGAGCCGCGCTCTGCCGAGCCGCGCTGCGCCGAGCCGCGCTCCGCCGAGCCGCGCTCCGCCGAGCCGCGCTCCGCCGAGCCGCGCTCCGCCGAGCCGCTCCGCCCGCCCGCGGGTCACTTCACCGCCTGCATGATGACCTTGGAGGCGTCGTTCATCCGGATCAGGCGCGTGATGTGACGCCGGGTCCGGTGGGTGATGGACTCGAACAGCACCCCGAAGCCCTCGGGCAGGATCAGCCGGGACGGCGAGTCGTCGCCGGGCATCACCCGCTGGATCACGCACTCCTCCTTGCGACGCCACAGCACCCAGCCGATGGCCTCCACCTCCGGGATGCCCGGCAGCGGGAAGGTCATCACCACCCGCGACAGCAGCGGCACCGTGGTGCCGTTGACAAAGGCCCCGTTGATGGAGAGATCCCGGATGACCCCCTCGAAGCTCTCGCCGACCCGCTCCGCGTTGGCCTGGACCCGCTCGTAGACCTCTGCGAGATCCTTGGGCATCTCCATCTCGCGCGATGGCAGGACCTCGTAGGTGGCCGGCAGGTTCACGAACAGCCGGGGCGTACGCCTCCGCTCAGCGCCTTCGGACATGTCCCCGAGAATATCGAGATGGGGCCCCCCTGTCCACATTTGCCCTCGCGCCCGCGCCGGCCCGCTTCCCCGAGCCCTCTGCGGCCGTGGCGCGTGTCCGCGCCCTTCGCGCCGGCCCGTTTCCCCGAGCCCTCTGCGACCCTGGCGCGTGACCACGAGACCCTGGCGCGTGACCACGAGACCCTTTCCAGCCGGCACGTCCGACCCGTACGGCCGATCCCGGCCAGACGGCTCAGCCCGCGCACTCCACCCGATCGCCCGCGCCTCCCGCGCCGCCGATCCCAGCCAGACGGCTCAGCCCGCGCTGACCGCGATCCCAGACAGCCCGGCTCGGCTCAGCCTTCGCTGGCCTCCCGCCGCGCCAGCGCCGCCCCGGCCGACAGGTAGTACTTCTCCATGAACAGCGGGTTTTGCTCCTGATACAGCGCCGCCGCCACCCGGTCCGCCGTGCGGATGAAGAGCTGCTCCATCCAGCACAGCGTCCCCGTCACTCCGTCGACCCGCCCCGTGGTGGCGTAGTTGACGCAGCCGCACCAGTACATGCACCGGCCCTGCAGCACGCACCCGGTACACTCCAGCGGCGCCACGTTCTTGGACTCCCGCAGCGCGTCGCGCCGCGCCGGGTCCACCCCGTTTTCGATGTCCCCGATCTGCACCCGCTCGTCCTCGTCGGTGCCCACCAGCCGCTCACACGGGTAGAAGTTGCCCCGGGGCGACACCGCGATCTCCTCGCAGCCGAAGTCGCAGCGGTCCGTGCACGAGTAGCCCTCCTTGAGCCGCGTGATGATCTTGGCGTCCAGCGGGTTGCAGGTGAAGTCGTGCCCGGCCCGGATGTTGCGCAGGTACGCGTCCCCCAGCCGCTCCATGGCCGCCTCGAGGCGGTCGCAGGCCGGGTCGTCCCAGTCCCCCTCGTAGTTCATGTTGAAGGTCACGTCCCGGACCCCCAGGTCGAAGATGTGCTGGAACGACTCGTCCACCAGGTGCGCCGTGGACGGATCCACCACCGCGATGGTCTCCATGGCCGGATAGTGCTTCACCGCCTCGGCCAGGTTACGCGACACCCGGCCGTGGCACGAGCGCCCGCTCGGATACCGCCGGAACGCGTCGTGCGCCTCCTTGATCCCGTCCAGGCTCACCCCGATGTGGAAGTCGTGCTCGAGCAGATACTCCAGCCGCTCCCCTTGCAGCAGCGTCCCGTTGGTGGTGATCACGAACCGCACCCGCCGTTCCAACTCCTCGGCCTGCTCTTCCGCGTACTCCACGCACCGCTCGAGCAGCGGAAACTCCATCAGCGGCTCCCCGCCGAAAAACGAGATCTGCGAGCGCCGCCGCGGCCCCGACAGCGCCAGGTCCACCGTGGCCTTGGCGATCTTCCAGGGCATCCGCCGCGAGAACTTGTCCCCGTTGTAGCAGTAGTCGCAACGTAGGTTGCAGGCATGATTCAAAAACAGCGCGATCTTCATGTCACCTGATCCTCGCGGTACGCCGCAAGCCGACTACGCCGACTACCAACGCCCCCCGCCAATTTCGACCGCCACCATCGGCCACCATCACCGGCTATCATCATCGGTTATCACCATCGGCCACCACCATCGGCCACCACCATCGGCCACTAGCCCCAGCCGCCACCACCGATCGCAATCGCCAAGGGCCACCACCACCGACCGCAATCGCCAAGGGCCACCGCCGACCGCAATCGCCAAGGGCCACCGCCGACCGCAATCGCCAAGGGCCACCGCCGACCGCAATCGCCAAGGGAATCCGCGAAACACAATCGCCCACCGCCACCGCTCCAACGTGCGGCCGGTGCTCCTCATCCCGGAGCCCGGCCTCTGGATGATTCCCCAGTATACCGCGACGTCATCAACCCGCACAATCGTACCCGCCGTCCCCAGGATCGCTCACCGAGCCATGCCCCAAGCTTTTTCACAGCTCCGCAGGCCGGTTCCGGGCGCCGATTCCGGCGTCCAGCTCCGGCTCCGGCGTCAGGCGTCAGGCTTAGGGAGCGGGTCAAAATAAACTCTGCACTCGGGACGCCGATCCATCCCG
>CAYFWA010000946.1:0-2844 GCA_964346625.1 uncultured Myxococcales bacterium | reverse complement strand
GTTGAAAACGGCCTGGATGAAACATCGACGTCCCTCGCCATGTTTCATCCAGGCCATTGTGAGGTTGAAAACGGCCTGGATGAAACATCGACATCCTGACTTGCACCTTTTGTATTGAGCCGCCTCCTTACAGATGAGCCTCGATGGTCTCGATGAGGTCCAGCGGTCCACCAGGTCGGTGACGTAGTTCATCTTGTCGGTGGCCAGCACCAGGGTGGGAAAGTGGTCGTAGCGCGGGATCCACTCCTCGTAGAGCTGGTTGAGCCGTTTGACGTAGGACGCGGGCACCGCCTGCTGCTCGGGCCGGCCCCGCAGCCGGATCATGGGACGGGACGTCGAGCCGTTGGTAT
The DNA here is from genome assembly GCA_964346625.1 of uncultured Myxococcales bacterium. Taxonomy (GTDB): domain Bacteria; phylum Myxococcota_A; class Polyangia; order HGW-17; family JAJRWW01; genus CAYFWA01. The sequence goes on along the minus strand of CAYFWA010000946.1, from coordinate 2,494 downwards.
TCAGAAAAGGTTTCGAAAGTGTTACGGTTGTGTTCCGAATTATCAGCAGGTTTGCTATTGCCTCGACGAGCCGCAATACCATGTCCGTAAAAACACCCTGTATTCACAAGCATTTCCATTCTTGCGACCCCGCGTCGGCTCCTTGCCGTCCCTCCCGCGATCGGGAGGTCTCGCGCCCTGCCCTGCCCGGCGTCCACTCGCGGCTCGGCTTGCCGCGGTCGCCCGCACCGTTGCCCACGCCGTTGTTGCTTGCGCTGCTGCCGGCGCTGCTGCTCGCGCTGCCGTCGGCCGGCTGCGGTGACGACAGCTCCGTCGAGCCCGACGCCGCGGTGGACGCGCGGGTGCGGCCCGACGTCTCCACCGTGGAGCCGGACCCGGCCTTCGACGAGGAGTTCACCGGCTACGGGCCCGAGGAGACGGTCACCACGCTGCTGCAGACCCGCCGCTCGCGTTACCCCGAGGACACCTCCCTGGTGGACCGCTGGGAGCGCCCCCGAATCCCGGCGCAGGAGCTGGGCAAGCGCTATCCCCAGCCGGGCGAGCCCCACCTTCTGCGCGACGAGCTGGGCGCCGGAGGCACCGGGTCTGGGGCGCGCCGGAGCCTGCTTTACTTCGTGCACCTGACCGACGCCCAGCTCATCGACAACCAGAGCCCGGCCTACGTGCCCAGCAACAAATACACCGTGCTCGGGGACTCGCTTCCGGCCTTTCACCAGCACGGCGCCGTGGTGCTTCACCTGCTCGACTCCGCAGTGCAGACCGCGAACCAGTTCGGGCTCGCGCGGCCCTTCGACTTCTTCATCCACACCGGCGACGCCATCGAGGACACGCAGCAAAACGAGCTCGAGTGGTTCATGGCCCTGCTCGACGGCGGAGAGGTCCACCCCGACTCGGGTGAGCCAGACGATCCCGTCCCCGGCCCGGACAACGATGCCTGGGATCCCTTCCTGGCTCAGGGGCTGCCCAGCGGGGTGCCCTGGTACGCCCTGACGGGCAACCACGACCTGAGCGTGAACGGCAACTTCCCCGTGGGTCTCATCCAGGAGGCGAATCAGGAGCCCACCGCCTCGGAGATCGCCGCCCTGCTCGACGACTTCGACGCCACGTTGCCGGGCGTGGGCACCGCCGACCAGGCGCCCAACGTGCTGCCCGCGGCGGAGCTGCCGGCCTTCACGGTGGACCCCGAAGCCTTCGATCCACAGGACCTGTGGGGCGAGGCGGACATCCGGGCCCTGTCCGCGGGCCCCGTGCCCCCGGACGAGGATCGGGCCTTCGTGGGGAGCTGCGGGTTCATCGATGCCCACTTCAGCACGGGCACCGAGCCGGTGGGCCACGGCTTCACCCAGGCCTCGCGCCAGTCTTGCGTGGGCAACTACGTGGTGGAGGCGGTGGCCGGGCTGCCGCTTCGGCTCATCGCGCTCGACACCGGCCCCCACGTGGGCGGCGCCGGGGGCGTGCTCACCCCGCCGCTGAACCCGGACGGCACGGTGAACGAAGCGCTGGCCGGCGATCCGGCCCACGATCAGATCGCCTGGCTCATCGCCGAGCTGGACCGGGCGCTGGCCGACGGCGTGGTGGTGCTGGTGGCCAGCCACCACTCCTCCGGGTCCATCACCAGCGGCAACCTGTTCGCCGAGATGTTCGAGATCTTCTTCCCCGACGAGGAGGAGCTCGGGGCGCTGTGGAGGCAGTACTTCATCCAGCCCGTCGAGTCCATGGACGGCGGGGACCTGCGGGCGCTGCTCACCGAGTATCCGAACGTGGTGATGCATTTGGTGGGGCACTCCCACGAGAACCGGGTCAACGCCGTGTGCCCCGACGGTAGCTTGGTCACCGGCCCCGAGGCGCTGGACGAGGTCGCCTGCGCCCCGCCGCCCGCGGATCGTAGCGCGGCCCACGGCTACTGGGAGGTGATGGCCGCCTCCATCCGGGACTACCCCAACCAGTTCCGGATCACCGAGCTGGTGGACAACGGTGACGGCACGGGCTCCATCTACAGCACCGTGGTGGACTGCCAGGGCGGCGCCGGCAGCCTCTACGAGCTGGGCGCCTTCCTGGCCCTCGCCAATGCGCAGTTCAACGGCCGGGAGATGGCACAGGACCAGGGCTCGGTCGCCGACCGCAACGTGGAGCTCCGCTTCTCCTGGGCCACCGAGGTCCTCACCGCCGTCTCCTCCGCCGACGGCGCCACCCCCCTGGAGTCTGTCACCACCCTCGCCGAGCCCGCCCCCGGCCTCCCCGTATTGCCCCAGTGGCCCTGAGCCGCCGCCTCGCCCGTTCGCCGGGTCCACCCCTGGTGTCGTTCTTTCCCCCGTTCTCTCGCGACACCGACCCGCGGCCCCGCAGACCAGCGGGTCGGACTTCCGCTTGAGCGCATCGCAGCGGTTGGAGCTCGCGAGACAAGAGGGAGTCGCCCACGAACAAAGTGTCCAGCTCAGGGCGTGCTCGTCCCGCTGGAGCTCGCCGATGCCAGGAAAGAGCGGCGAAAACAGGG
>CAYFWA010000945.1:0-2848 GCA_964346625.1 uncultured Myxococcales bacterium | reverse complement strand
GGGGTGGGGATCTACGTCATGCGGGCCGACGGGGCGGGCGAGCTCGTGACGGTGGACCGACGGTATCGCGGGCCGCGGGCCTGGAGCGCCGCGCCGCTTTCGCTTCACTTCGGGCACGGCCGGGCGCGGGCCTGGCGCCCCGGCGGGTCGGGGCTCGGGGCGGGCGAGCGGCTGTGGGCGCAGCCCTGGGACGAGCGGTGGGGGCGTCGCCTCCGCGAGACCGCGCTCGGAGTGCTGTATCACCACCCGCGACAGGGGACCATCACCCTGGTGCGATCGGGGGAGGGCGACGAGGCTCAGAGCCGATCGCTGGTGCTGGAGGGTGCCTGGGGGGCGCGGGTTGGGCCCGATGGGCGGCGCGTGGCCTTTTGCACCGGGACGTTGGCGGAGCCGACCCTGTACGTGGTCGACGTGGCCGAAGGCAAGCGTCTCCGCCTGGGGCGGGGCGTCCACCCGGCCTGGTTCCCCGACGGCCGGCGCCTGGTGTTCGCGCGGCCAGCCGGGGTGGAGCGCCGCGGCGGGCGGGGCAACGTCACCGGCTCGGAGCTGATGATTCATGAGCTAAACCGCGAGCGGACGCGGCCGCTCACCGCCACGGCCGACCACGCGGAGATGCAGCCCGTGGTCACCCCCGGCGGGGACGCCGTGGTGTTCGCCGACTGGCGCGGTGGGGGGCTGTACTGGGCCGCGCTCGCAGCGGCGCCTGCGCCCGGGGGGACGACGCCATGAGCCGCACGTCGACGACAATGCTGCGCGCGGCGCTCGTGCTGATCATGGTGGCGGGCGGATGGCTCGGCGCGCCGCGCCCCGCCCGCGCGGTCTACGAGTGCGGCGGGGTACAGGACACCTGCAACTGCGGCGCGGCCAACTTCTGCATCTGCTGCAGCAACTCCACCTACGGCACGGATCACGGCAACTGCGTGTGGTACGCCTGGCACAAGGCCTGCTGCGTGTGGGGCATCGCCCTGCAGTGGTGCACCGACGCCTCCACCTGGGACAGCTACGCGCAGAACAACGGCTACCCCGTGCGGCAGTCGGAGCCCTGCGCCGACACCGTCTTCCAGTGCGAGGTCAACACCAGCCAGTGCGGCAGCGGGGGCTACGGCCACGTGGGCTGGGTGGAGACGGCCTACCCCGACGGCTCCATCGACGTCACCGAGCAGGGCTGCTACTCCTGGTACGGCGTGGTGAGCCGGCACATCGACGCACAGCTCGCTTCGCCTCCCATGAACTACATCTACGAGCCGGGCACGTCCTGCGGCACCTGCGAGTGCAACCCCGGCGACACCGAGCAGCAGGGCTGCACCCAGTGCGGCACCCAGACACGCACCTGCGGCTCGGACTGTCAGTGGGGCGCCTGGTCCTCGTGTCAGAACCAGGGCCCCTGCAGCCCCGGCGCCACCGAGCAGCAGTCGTGCACAAACTGCGGCACCGAGACGCGCACCTGCGGCTCGGACTGCCAGTGGGGCACCTGGTCTTCGTGTCAGAATCAGGGCGACTGCAACCCCGGCGACACCCAGGCCTGCGGCCAGTGTGGCGGCACCCAGACCTGTGAGAGCAACTGCTCCTGGGGGACCTGCGTGGAGACCTGCCCCGACGCCTCGGTCCCGGTGGACGCCTCGCCGGGGGAGGACGCCTCACCGGGGGAGGACGCCTCACCGGGCGTGGACGCCTCGCCGGAGGAGGACGCCTCGTCGAAGGTGGACGGCGCCCCCGGATCCGACGCCACGCTCCCTCCCGATCCCGACGCGGCCTCTCCCGCCCCTGATGGCGGCGATCCCGGCGTGGACGGTGCCCTCCTGCGCAGCGGCTGCCAGTGCCGCGCCGGCGCGCCGGCGTCCGGGCGGGTGCCCCTCGCGCCGGTGCTGTCCATGCTCACCCTGTTCGCGCTGGTATGGCGGCGGCAGCGCCGTCGCGGTTGACCCAGGAGCTGCGTTTCATCACGCCGAACCCGAGCGTTTCGGAAAAGAGCGCGGAGGGACGCTCCGCTCCCCGGTCGGAGCCCGGTCGGAGCCCGGTCGGAGCCCGGTCGGAGCCCGGTCAGGGCGAGAGCTCACCGGTCCAGTAAAGATAGTCCCGCCAGGCGTCGGGCACCGAGCGCAGCGAGATGGTCAGGGTCACCGCGGGCACCCAGCGGGGCTGGATCGGCGGCCGCCGCAGCCGCATGCCGGCGCGCTCCGGGGTGCGGTTGGCCTTGCGTCGGTTGCACGGGATGCAGGCCGCCACCACGTTGGTCCAGGTGGTGCGCCCCCCCAGGGAGCGGGGCAGCACGTGGTCGAAGGTCAGGTCCTTGATGCCCCCGCTGCGCCCGCAGTACTGGCAGCGGTAACGATCGCGGGCGAAGACGTTCACCCGCGAGAAGCGCACCGGCCGGTGGTGACGACGGAAGGCGTCGAGCAGCCGCACCACCGCGGGCATCTTGAACACGAGGTAGCAGGAGTGGATGTCCCGGTCGTACTCCTCCACCACCTCCACCTTGCCCAGGGTAAACAGGGTGAAGGCGCGCTGCCAGCTAATGATCCGGAGCGGCTCGTAGGACTGGGACAGCAGCAAAGTCCGGGAGTCTGTGCTCGCCGTCGTGACCATGGCGTCGTCGTTTCGTCCGAGCGGGGTCGTCCCGCGTGGTGAGTTCCAGATTACTGCAGTGTATGGAATTTTTACACACCTGACCCGCGCAGGCCAGAGCGACGCCGCCGCGTCCGGGGTGGGGCGTGGTTGGGGCGCGGTTGGGGCGCGGTTGGGGCGTGGTTGGGGCGCGGTTGGGGCGCGGTTGGGGCGCAGTTGGGTCGCGGTTGACCCGCGCAGGCCAGAGCGACGCCGCCGCGTCCGGGGTGGGGCGTGGTTGGGG
>CAYFWA010000944.1:115-2849 GCA_964346625.1 uncultured Myxococcales bacterium | reverse complement strand
ACGCCCAGCGGCAGCGAGGAGGCCTTCCGGACACCCCGTAGCTTATGGATAGAAGTTAGCTGCCTCATACCCGACTTGAACAACTGTTAAAATGGTCGGAGTTCTGGCATTGTCCGGGTTTGCGGTACCGGGGGGCCGCTCGGCCGTTCCGGGATGATCCCGGTATCGCGCCGATTCGAGGCTTATCCCCTTGGGCAATAGCAGTAGCGGTAGCGGTAGCAGCCAGCTCAGCGGCGGAAAGGAGCGTAGGTGACCATGGCACGCACGGTGATGCAGGTGCTCGACGAGGCGGCGAGCAAGTACGGGTCCCATCCGGCCTACCGGGTGCAGCAGGGCGGAAAGTGGCGCTCCACGTCCTGGAGCGCCTATCGAGAGCTGGCAAGGCAGGTGGCGCGGGGCTTCATCGCCCTGGGTCTGGAGCGCGGTCGAGGCCTCGCCATCATCGGCGCGAACCGGCCCGAGTGGCTGCTGTCGGACGCGGGCGCCATCTACGCCGGAGGGTTTCCGGCGGGGATCTATACCACCTCGTCTCCCGAGCAGTGCGCCTACATCACGGATCATTGCGAGGCGCCGGTGGCCGTGGTGGAAAACGAGGAGCAGCTCGTCAAGTTCATCCAGATGCGCGACCGGATGCCTCGGCTGCGCTCCGTGGTGCTCATGGAGGGGAAGCCGCCCGCCGCGAAGGGACCCCACGACGGCGATCCGCTGGAGGTGATCCCCTGGGAGGATTTGCTGATACGGGGAAACAGCGTACCGGAGTCGATGTTGCAGGAGCGGGTCGCCGCGCAGCAGCCCGACGACTGCTGCACCCTGATCTACACGTCCGGCACCACCGGCCCGCCCAAGGCCGTGATGATCTCGCATCGAAACTACACTTGGCTGGTGGAGACGATTCTCGTGGAGATCTCCAAGGAGCCCATGGGCCCCGACGATCAGCTCGTGTCGTATCTGCCGCTGAGCCACGTGGCCGAGCAGGTGGTGTCGGTGCACGCCCCCATGCAGTTCGGCGGGTGCGTGTGGTTCGTGCAGGAGCTGGACCGGCTGGGCGAGACGCTTCAGCAGGCCCGGCCGTCGCTGTTTTTCGCCGTGCCGCGGGTCTGGGAGAAGATCCAGGCGCGCATCGTGGCGGCGGCGGCCGAAAACCCCTCCGCCGTGCGGCGGGCCATCGCGAAGTGGGCCCGCGGCGTCGGGCTCGAGGGGGGCTACGCCGAGCAGCAGGGGCGAAGCAAGCCGCTTTCCTGGCCGGTGGCCGAGCGGCTCGTGTTCCGCAAGGTGCGCGAGAAGCTGGGGCTCGACAAGTGCCGGCTGCCGGTGACCTCGGCCGCACCCATCGCGCTGGACACCCTCGAGTTCTTTTTGAGCCTGGGCCTTCCCATCTGCGAGGTCTACGGCATGAGCGAGGCCACCGGCCCCACCACGCTGTCGCTGCCCTGGCGCTACCGCACGGGCAAGGCTGGCTTCGCCATCCCCGGCACGGAGCTGTCCACGGCCGACGACGGGGAGATCCTCATCCGCGGGCCCCACGTGTTTCTCGGGTACTTCAAGGACGAGGCCGCCACCGAGGAGACCTTCGACGAGGACGGCTGGCTCCACTCGGGCGACGTGGGCCACATCGACGAGGACGGCTTTCTCAAGATCACGGACCGCAAAAAGGAGCTGTTCGTCACCGCCGGCGGCAAGAACATCGCCCCCCAGATGCTCGAGGGGCTGTTGAAGTCCATCCCCGTGGTGATGCAGGCCGTGGCCATCGGAGACGGCGAGAAGTACCTGTCGGCCCTGCTGGTGCTCGACCCCGAGCAGCTCCCCGCGGCCGCCGAGGAGGCGGGGATCCCGGCCTCCGAGCTCGCGAGCCCGGAAAAGCCGGAAAAGCCGGAAAAGCCGGACGAGCGGGACGAGCGGGACGAGCGGGACGAGCAGGACGAGCAGGACGAGCAGGACGAGCAGGACGAGCGCATGACCGAAGATCCGCGGTTCCAGGCGTATCTACAGAAGCAGATCAACGGGGTGAACGAGCGCCTGTCGCGGGTGGAGCAGATCAAGCGCTTCGCCGTGCTCCCCGAAGAGCTCACGCCCGAGGGGGGCGAGCTCACCCCCACGCTCAAGCTCAAGCGCCGCGTGATCCACGAAAAGTACGCCGCCGAGATCGCGCGTTTGTACGATCGCGAGGTGTAGCCCAGGGGATCACGGCCACCCGAACCACAAGGGCCCGAATACGAGCAGCGCCACGATCACTGCGCCCAGCGCGGTGATCAGCACGGCACCGGCGGCCACGTCCTTGGCTTTACCTACGAGCGGGTGGGGTTCCGGGGAGGCGGCATCGGCCAGCAACTCCAGGGCGGTGTTGAGGGCCTCGGCGGTCCAGACGGCGCCGATGGCGAGCACGATGGCGCACCACTGCAGGGGTGTAAGGCCCGCTACGATCCCGGCGACCACGGCGACCACGGTGGCGAGCGCGTGGATCCAGGCGTTGTGCTGGCTGCGCAGCATGATCCACAGGCCGCGGAAGGCGTCGCGGAAGCTGCGGATCCGGTGGCGAATGGTGAAGGGCTCGGGTGACATGGACAAGCCGATCGTCCGGTTTGCGGCTGGTGATCTCCGCTCCAGCGAACCGCCCGCGGACCGACACGCCAGCGGACCGACACGCCAGCGGACCGACACGCCAACGGACCGACACGCCAGCGGACCGACACGCCAGCGGACCGACACGCCAGCGGACCGACACGCCAGCGGACCG
>CAYFWA010000943.1:0-2850 GCA_964346625.1 uncultured Myxococcales bacterium | reverse complement strand
AACCGCGCTTTTTCGGGGCGAGGGGGGATGGGACATCCCCCCTGAACGTGTACAGGAAATCCAAGGGCCCCCGTGGCCCGACGCAACGCGGTCGCCTGGCAGGCGACCCAGGAGGACGAACCATGAGCAAGTCTGTGTACAGCTTCGGCGGCGGAAAGGCCGACGGTGGTGCCGGTGACAAGAACCTGCTGGGCGGCAAGGGCGCCAATCTGGCGGAGATGGCCAGCCTGCAGATCCCGGTGCCCGCCGGGTTCACGCTGACCACCGAGGTGTGCACCCACTACAGCGAGCACGACGGCACCTACCCCGATGGGGTGGACAAGGAGGTCAATGACGCCTTGGCGGCCACCGAGAAGATCATGGGCGCCAAGTTCGGCGACGCCAACGATCCGCTGCTGGTGTCGGTGCGCTCCGGGGCCCGCATGTCCATGCCGGGCATGATGGAGACCGTGCTCAACGTGGGCCTGTGCTCGGCCACCATCCCGGGCATGATCGAGAAGACCGGCAACGAGCGGTTCGTCTATGACGCCTATCGGCGCCTGATCATGATGTACTCGGACGTGGTGATGGAAAAAGCCGCCGGCATCCAGCCCGCCGAGGGCCTGGGCATCCGCACCCAGCTCGACAAGATGCTCGAGGAGGTCAAGGAGGCCAAGGGCTACGAAAACGACGCTCAGCTCACCGCCGAGGAGCTCAAGGACCTCGGCGAGAAGTTCAAGGTCCGGGTCCGCGAGGTGCTCGGCAAGGAGTTCCCAGACGATCCCATGGAGCAGCTCTGGGGTGGCATCGGCGCCGTGTTTGCCTCCTGGGACGGCAAGCGGGCGGTGGCCTACCGCCGCATCGAGAACATCCCCGACGAGTGGGGCACCGCGGTGAACGTCCAGGCCATGGTGTTCGGCAACATGGGCGACAGCTCGGCCACCGGCGTGGCCTTCACCCGCAACCCCGCCACCGGCGACTCCAAGTTCTACGGCGAGTGGCTCGTCAACGCCCAGGGCGAGGACGTGGTGGCCGGCACGCGCACCCCCAACCCCCTCAACGAGGCTACCTCCAACGACCAGAACCGTCACCTGCCGTCCCTCGAGAAGGCCATGCCCGAGGTGTACAAGGAGCTGCACGACATCCGGGACAAGCTCGAGGCGCACTACAAGGACATGCAGGACATCGAGTTCACCATCCAGGAGGGGCGCCTCTGGATGCTGCAGACCCGCACCGGCAAGCGCACCGGCACGGCGGCGTTGAACATGGCCATGGACATGCGCGCCGAGAAGCTCATCGACGACGAGACCGCCGTGCTGCGGGTGGCGCCGCATCAGCTCGACGAGCTTTTGCACCCCATCGTGGATCCAGCCGCGGAGTCCAAGGCCACCGCCCTGGCCAAGGGCTTGCCCGCCGGCCCCGGCGGCGCCAGCGGCCAGATCGTGTTCACCGCCGACGCCGCCGTGCGCTGGTACAAGGAGGGCAAGACCGTTTTGCTGGTGCGCGAGGAGACCAACCCCGAGGACGTGGAGGGCATGCGCGCCGCGGAGGGCATCCTCACGGCCCGCGGGGGCATGACCAGCCACGCCGCCCTGGTGGCCCGCGGCTGGGGCAAGTGCTGCATCGTGGGGGCGGGCACCCTGGAGATCGACAGCGTCAAGAAGGTCATGTCCGTGGACGGCAAGACCTTCAAGGAGGGCGACGTGCTCACCCTCAACGGCACCCGCGGCCTGGTCTACGAGGGCAAGCTGGCCATGCTCGACTCCACCGAGAACCCGCGGTTCCAGGAGTTCATGTCCCTGGCCGACGCCAGGCGCCGCCTGCGGGTGCGCACCAACTGCGAGACCCCGGCCGACGCCCGCAAGGCCCGGGAGTTCGGCGCCGAGGGCATCGGGCTGTTTCGCACCGAGCACATGTTCTACGGCGAGGGCTCCGAGCAGCCGCTTTTCCTGCTGCGCAAGATGATCATGAGCGGCAGCGAGGGGGACCGGCGCGGGGCGCTGGAGGAGCTGTACCCCTTCGTCAAGGAGGACTACCAGGCCACCTTCGAGGCCATGGAGGGGCTGCCGGTGACCATCCGGCTGCTGGATCCGCCCCTGCACGAGTTCGTGCCCCAGTCCGACAGCGAGCGCCGCAAGCTGGCCCAGGCCCTGCAGATCGATGAGGCCACCCTCGACCAGCGCGCCGAGGGGCTCCACGAGCTCAACCCCATGATGGGCCACCGCGGCGTGCGGCTGGGCGTGACCTTCCCCGAGATCAGCGAGATGCAGTTCCGCGCCATCTTCGAGGCGGCGGTGGAGCTGTCCAAGGCCGGCAAGAAGGTGCTTCCCGAGATCATGGTGCCGGTGGTCTGCACCCGGCAGGAGCTCGATGACCAGCGCCGGCTCGCCAAGGCGGTGCACGACGAGGTGGCCGAAAAGCACGGTGTGTCCGAGATCGAGCACCTGTACGGCACCATGATCGAGATCCCCCGGGCCGCCCTCGACGCCGGCTCCATCGCCGGCGCCGCGGAGTTCTTCTCCTTCGGCACCAACGACCTCACCCAGATGACCTTCGGCTTCTCCCGCGACGACATCGGCGGCTTCGTGCCGGCCTACCTCGACAAGGGCATCCTCAAGGTGGATCCCTTCCAGGTGCTCGATCGCGATAGCGTGGGCGAGCTGGTGCGCATCGGCATCGAGCGCGGCCGCGCCGCCCGGCCGGGGCTCAAGGTGGGCATCTGCGGCGAGCACGGCGGCGAGCCCAGCTCGGTGGAGTTCTGCCACGAGGTGGGCATGGACTACGTGTCCTGCAGCCCCTTCCGCGTGCCCATCGCCCGCCTGGCCGCGGCCCACGCCGAGATCAAGGAAAAGCAGACCAACTAGCGCAGGC
>CAYFWA010000942.1:0-2852 GCA_964346625.1 uncultured Myxococcales bacterium | reverse complement strand
CGATTTCGGGTTCTGTCCGAATTTCTCAACGGGATTTGTACTGCACTTATGAAATTTTGACTGCTGGCGCGGCTCTGGCCGTTGTCCACAGTGCGGCGCGGCAAGGCCCCCCCAGAGGCCTCGTTGACGCGCCGCTGCTGTGGTCAACATGCCAGAGCCGTGACAGCGCGGCGTGTACAGCAAAGCGTTCGTTTTCGCACAATCCGGAGCACGCTAGGTTTACCTCGTAACCCCGTTTCTCTCGAAAAACGGATCATTATCGTGGTGAGAGATCCGGATATAGCCCGATTTCGGTCCCCCCGTGACCCAGGAACGGTTACCCGCGCCACTTGCCGTGTCCGAGCAAGCGAGATATGACTGGATTGATGACGCGGGCAGAGTTCATCCAGCGCTATCCACCCGCGGGCCCCAGACGCGAGGCGGCGAACCCCGACGAGCTGAAGAAGCTCGACACCAGTGACGGGGTACAGCAGCTCTGCCACCCCCCTGCGAATGCACAGGCTCGCGAAGTCCCATCGAAAAAAGGTGATGAAGGCTGCCACCTCTGGGTGCTGGATGAAGAAGGCCTCCCCTACCTGCTCGAGCGGGCTGAGGTCGCGGCCGGCCTCCAATCCGGCGTGATCAAGCACACGAACCTCACCGGAGGCGGCGAAGCAAGCTGCGGAGGGGAGCTCTGGGTGGATCCGGTCGATGATCGCCTGCTTTACGTGAACGGCTGCTCCGGTCGGTACGGGCCCAGGACTGCCGAGCAGCTAGAGGATTTCGTGACCCTCCTCGCGCAGGACGGCTTCGATGTGCAGAGCTTTGGATGGGACGAGGACGCCAACCGCCCGGCGATGGTGCGCAGATGACGACTATCACCCCGGACTTCATCGATCACGTTTTCGGTCCCGGAGAGGGAGGGTTCGATCTCGAGCAGCGCGCACGCGCATCTACTAGAGAGTACGTGCGGAGCCTCGACCAGCTCGCCGAGGCCTCCCCCGAAGCAAAGGGACGCCACCTCACCGCCCACGAGGCGCTCCAAGCGTACGGTGTGGACGTACTGCGGGAGGTCGCTGATGAGGGAGCCGCCCTTCTCGCCGCGAGCCCCAGGGCGGCGGGTCGGATGCTCCGGTCCCGGCGCAAGCTCCTCGGCCTCGAGCTGCGCAAGGTGGCCAACGCCGCTCGCGTGGACAGGCATGTGCTCGAGAGCGCAGAGGCCGGGCTCCGGGTCCCGATTCGCGAGGTGGAGAAGGCCGCTCGCGTGCTTGGGCTCGACGAGCGGCTGCTCTCGTGGAGATCCGATCCGCCCTCTGTGCAACAGAGCGTGGCGGTCCGCTTGCGAACGATCGGCGACGATCTGCCCCAGATGACTCCCACCGCGGTCGTGGGCATCGCAGAGGCGGCCTGGGTGGCCTCTACCCAACTGCGTCTGGAGGCACTGCTCGGTCTGGCCCCGCGCGACGTCGGGCTCGAGAAGTCGCCGGATTTCGGGGGGTACGGCCGCCCGCCGTACGCGTGCGGATACGACCTCGCCGCACAAACCCGCGACCGGCTACAGCTCGGCGACGATCGCCTGCCACTGTCTCTGCGAGAGCTCTGCGAGGAGACGCTGGGGATCCCGGTCATCCAATCGGAGCTGGGCCCTGACATCGCCGGAATCACGGTCGAGCTCGGTCGACAGCGCGCCATCGTGCTCAACCTGGACGGACAGAACAGGAACGTCCTCGTCCGGCGTGCGACCATCGCTCACGAGCTGTGTCACCTGCTCTACGACCCCTCTCCGCAGCTCGACGCGCTGCGGGTGGACTCGTACCAGGAGCTCGACCGACACACGCACGAGATCCGGGATCCGGTGGAGCAGCGGGCGAACGCCTTCGCCATCGAGCTCATCGCACCGCGGCCTGCAGTCGTCCAGCGCTACCAAGCCACGGTGGACGATCCGGTCTGGGAGGTGATGGATCACTTCGGGATCAGCCACACCGCAGCGCGGTATCAGATCTGGAACGGGCTCCGGCGGACCGTGCCGCTCGACCGCATCGCGTGCACCCCCGGCCGCCGGCCGGATCCGCACTGGGAGGGCTCGGAGGCATTCACGGTCGACTATCACCCCGTCCAGGGATTGAAGCCCTCCAGGGCAGGCCGATTCAGCGCGGTCGTGCTCCGGGCGGCCGAGGAGAGGCTCGTGTCGTGGGACAGCGCCGCGGCGATGCTTGACGTCACGACGACCGAGGTGCGCGACGCGGCGCCACTGCTGCGGGGCCTCTTCCCGGCGGTCTGGCCGGGCCGGTAGATCCTGAGGGCTCGCGCAAGAATAAGGGCTCGCGCAAGAATAAGTTCGACGCACCGAGGGCGCCGAGGCGCAATTCTGTCAAGAAGCGAGGAGGGCGAATACATTGACGTATTTAACCGACGAGCGACGCAGATACCCGAACCCGCCCCTCACCCAGGAAGCGCACCCGACCCTGGCCTCGCTCCTTGGGGTCGGGGAACCAGCAAACGCCGATCTCGTCACCATCTCGAACGAATACGGCGTCGGGAAGTGCCGTTCCTTCCTGTCGAGATCCTTGGTCAGATGCGGCTCACATGGTGTCGCGTCCGAACGCAGAGCGGGAGGGCCGACGTGACTCGGGTGGTCCTTGTGCTCCTGGCTCCCGACGTAGCGCACGTTCTCGGCCACCTCGTCGGGAAGAGGCGCCCCCTCGGGCCAATCGCCGATCTTCCGGCGCTTCTGTCGTTTGAACCGTGTTCGCATTCGTTCTTCCTCTCGGGAAGGATAGCCCATCGCGGGGCCGTGGGCCATCTCCGGCCGCGAGTAGGGTGTGATCGCTGGGCCTTGGTACGCCCCCGTTACGCTGCAGCGGAAGGCTACC
>CAYFWA010000941.1:0-2853 GCA_964346625.1 uncultured Myxococcales bacterium | reverse complement strand
TTCCAATCTACTCTTCACCCAACGGCTCCACGACGCGCTACAAGAAAAAGATGCCGTCGGCGCGGCGGCCCGGCGGCTCGGCGGGGTCGCGCCCGGCCGGGCGGCGGGGTCGGGCGCGGCGCGGCCGGGCGCCGCCCACGGCGCCCCCAGCGTCACCGCCAGGGCCAGGCCCCAGGCGAGCCGCCAGGCCGGTTTGCGTCCCAGAGACGCCTTACGCCGCGACCAGGGCATCGTCCTCGAGCCGTCCATCGGTCATGTGGACCCGCCGCGGCATCTGCGCCGCGAGCTCCCGGTTGTGGGTGACCACCAGCATGGTGATGCCGAACTCGGCGTTGAACTCGAAAAAGAGCTGGTGCATTTCCTCGCTGGTCTGGGTATCCAGGTTCCCGGTGGGCTCGTCGGCCAGCAGCAGGCTCGGGCGCATCACCAGGGCGCGCACCAGGGCCACCCGCTGCTGCTCTCCGCCCGAGAGCTGGCCCGGCCGGTGGGTCATACGGTGGTCGAGCCGCACCCGCTCGAGCAGCGCCGCGGCCCGCTTGCGGGCCTCGGACCGCGGGACCCGCTGGATCAGGGCCGGCATCATCACGTTCTCCAGCGCCGTGAACTCGGGCAGCAGGTGGTGAAACTGAAACACGAAGCCGATGCGGTGCCCCCGAAACTCGTCGAGCTTGGCGGGCGAGAGCCGCAGGATGTCCTGCTGCTCGAACCAGATGCTGCCCGACGTGGGGAGATCCAGCGTACCCAGCACGTGCAGCAGGGTGGACTTGCCCACCCCCGAGGCCCCCTCCACCGAGAGCATCTCCCCGCGGCGGATGGTCAGATCGATGTGCTCGAGCACGGGGATGACCCGCCCCCCGTGCAAAAAGTCCTTGGTCAGCCCGCGGACCTGGACGAGCGTGTCACCGGAATTCGTCGTGGGGGTTATGGGGGTCGTCATGGAGGCGCGCGCTGCTCTGACCGCTCGAGTTGCTCTCGGTTCGCTGCGATGGCTCTCGGCTCGTCTCTTCGTCTCTGGCTGCTCTCGGCTCGGCGCTCAACGCCCAACTGGGTGCCGGGTGCCGGCCCGATGGGACGCAACCTGCCAAAAAGACAGCGTAGAGCGGTAGCTTTGGCACAATCACCGATGGCTGTCAACGAGTTGGACTCCTCCCTGGGGGCTGGGGTTGCCCCCAGGCCCGCCGCTACCCCCTGATGGGAGTCAGTGCCTCCTCTGACTCCCGTCCTCCTCCCGTCCTCCTCCCGTCCTCCTCCCGGCTCAGGGGCAAGGGATGTCTTCGGTCACCGGCTCGCCGGGCAGGATGCGGAAGCAGTCGATGACCGTGTCCACCGGCGCGTCGCCGTCGTCGCCCGCCACCACCTCCAGGGTCATGCCCGAGGGCTCCACGGTGGCCCAAACGAAGTGGTAGGCCTTGGCCGCGTCTATGCGGCTGGCTTGCATGTTGTCGAAGTCCAGGTTGTCGTCCACGCCGTACAGCGGCGCCCCGCCCCCGCCGCTGGTGACGTAGTAGCCGTTGTAGCCCACGAACCGCTCGTAGCAGTGGTTGTGGCCGGCCACCACGAGCTGGACCTCGTTGTCCTCCAGGATGGGCACGATCTCGTCGCGCCACTCGTAAAAGGGCGCGTGGTTGGAGTAGGTGAAAAGCGGCGGGTGGATGGCCACCACCTTGTAGGGGGCCAGGGTGGAGGAGAGATCCTCGTCGAGCCAGTCCAGGTGGGGCTCGAACTCCATGGTGTGGATGTCCACCACCGCCAGGTGCACGTCGCCCACGTCCGCCGAGTAGTATCGATCGCTCGGGGAGGTGGAGCTGGGCGGCGCCCGGAACAGGGCCTCGAAGTAGGTGCGGCCCAGGATGAAGTCGTGGTTGCCGAACACGGGGAGCGTGGGCACGTCGGACAGCAGCGAGGCCTCGATCTGGAAAAAGCGGTTCCAGTCGCGCTCGCTGCCGCCGGTCATGGTCATGTCCCCGGTGTTGATGATGAACGACAGCCTCCCCCGCGCGGCCATCTCGTCCATGATGCCGTTGATCACGCGCTGGTGGGGATCGTGACCGGTGCGGGAGTCACCGAACACCAGGAAGGAGTAGGTGGTCTCCGGATCGGGCGGGGCCAGGAACGTCCCGCCGCGCGGCTCGGCGGCCCCCAGCACGGTGTAGGTGTAGGTCTGGCCGGGCTCGAGCCCCTCGAGCACCACCTCGTGGAAGTACCCGTCCGGTTGCATGCCCGCGAGCAGCGGATCGTTGGTGGTGGACTGCTGCGTGTAGACCTGGCCCTCGACCTCCTCCATGGAGCCACCCTCGGGTCCCCAGGAGACCCGGCTGGTGGAGGCGAGATCGGTCTGCCAGCCGATGGTCACCGTGCCTTGGGCCGGGGCGTGCAGGTAGGGCCCCTTGAGGATCACGGCGCTGTCATCGGCGGCCGGATCCGGCGTGACGAAGACCTGACCCGTGGCGGTGCCGCCGTCCCCGTCGGGGTCGGCGCCGCCGTCATCGCACGCCAGGACGAGGGCGCCGGAAAACACAAGCAGCGCGGCGAGCGGTACGGAGGAGGTGGCCCCTTTGCTGCGGTGGGCGATACGTTGCATGGTCGCTCCTTTTCGCTTGCACGAATTGGCCGCCTCCGAGCGTAATCCCGAGCCTCGAACGAGCGGCGTGGTCATGTCCTCTTAGGATAGGCAGGGGCCACGACGTGTCCGTTAGGAATTGGTTAATCCCACCGGATCCCTCAGGAGCAGCGCCGGACATCGCCCCTCCTTCTGCGCATCCGGTCCCGGTCCGGCGAGGGACGACATTCGTGCGCCCTAAGGGCTCGCGCAAGAATAAGCTCGACGCACCGAGGGCGCCGAGGCGCAATTCT
>CAYFWA010000940.1:0-2853 GCA_964346625.1 uncultured Myxococcales bacterium | reverse complement strand
CCCAGCGCTGGGATTTATCCCGGATTCGGTCCGGCGGGTGCTCCCTCGTCGCGGCAGATCCCTCCCGACTGCCATGCTGGAAATGGCCCGATTCGGAGCGTGTTTTTGCCGCACCGCGTCGGAAAGATCGCGGGGAGAATCGGACCGTAGGCATCATGATTTCCCTATCATACACCAATTCCACGAGGATAGTGTCGCCTCACTTTAGGGCTTGCATTATCGATTCTGCTAGATAGGATGCCTGCGACCAACAGGTTTGTCATGTTTGTCATGCGGATTCGCGTCGCCATATCGGCCCGGCGGCCCACCGGCTCTGCGCCCGCTCCCCCCGGGGGCACCGGGGACGGATCGCTGCGCGCTGCCGCGCGGGCGGCCCGTTGGTGGCGACCCGCGCTGGGTGGCACCCTGCACGGCGCGGCGCACCGCGCGACCGACGTACCCCTCGTTCCCCGCTCAATCTCTCCACGGAGGAGTTTCCCATGAACGCGCTGTATTTGTACGGACCCATCATCGCCGGGGTCCTGGCCCTGCTCTACGCCTTCTACAAGGCGGCCTGGGTGGGCAAGCAGGATCCCGGCAACGAACGCATGCAAAACATCGGCACCTGGATCGCCGACGGGGCCATGGCCTTCCTCAGGGCCGAGTACAAGGTCCTGGCCATCTTCGTGCTCGCGGTGGCGGTGCTGCTCGGCGTCTCCAACATGTCGCTCAAGGACTCCACGTTCATGATCGCGGTGTCCTTCCTGGTGGGGGCGCTTTGCTCGGGCCTGGCGGGCTACCTCGGCATGAAGGTGGCCACCCAGGCCAACACCCGCACGGCGCACGCGGCCCAGTCCGGGCTCAACGGTGCGCTGCAGGTGGCCTTTTCCGGCGGCGCCGTCATGGGCCTGTCGGTGGTGGGCCTGGCCCTGATCGGCCTCGGCGCGCTGTTCGTGCTCTACAAGGCCATGTACGGCTTTGGCCTGGAGCCCGTGGCCGAGGGCAAGGACGCGGCGCTCCTGGTGACCCTCAACGTGCTCTCGGGCTTTTCCCTGGGCGCCTCCTCCATCGCGCTGTTCGCCCGCGTGGGCGGCGGCATCTACACCAAGGCCGCCGACGTGGGCGCCGACCTGGTGGGCAAGGTGGAGGCCGGCATCCCGGAGGACCACCCCCTCAACCCCGCCACCATCGCCGACAACGTGGGTGACAACGTGGGTGACGTGGCCGGCATGGGCGCCGACCTGTTCGAGTCCTACGTGGGCTCCATCGTGGGCTCCATGATCCTCGGCACGGCCTTCTACGGCGCGATCACGATGCAGGGCGTGGATGGCATGAACGCGGTGTACCTGCCGATGTTCATCGGCTTCATCGGCGTGCTCTGCTCCATCATCGGCACCTTCTTCGTCAAGACCAAGGAGGGCGGCAATCCCCAGACCGCGCTCAACATCGGTACCTTCGGCGCCGGCGGCCTGATGGTGGTGGGCACCATCGCCGCCATCTACTTCATGATGCCCCACGAAAAGATGGTCATCCAGGACATCATCACCGGCAAGACCCAGGAGATCTACTGGTGGGGCCTGGTGCTCGCCGTGGTGGGCGGCCTGGTGGCCGGCATCTGCATCGGCATCGTCACCGAGTTCTACACCGCCACCGAGAAGTCCCCGGTAAACTCCATCGTGGAGTCCTCGCGCACGGGCCCGGCCACCACCATCATCCAGGGGCTGGCCAACGGCATGAACTCCACCACCATCCCCATCCTGCTCATCTGCGGCGCCATCGTGCTGGCCTATTACTTCGGCGGCCTGTACGGCGTGGCGCTCTCGGCCGTGGGCATGCTGTCCACCACCGGCATCCAGCTCGCCGTGGACGCCTACGGCCCCATCGCCGACAACGCCGGCGGCGTGGCGGAGATGGCCCAGCTCGGCCGCGACGTGCGCGCCCGCACCGACAAGCTCGACGCGGTGGGCAACACCACCGCCGCCATCGGCAAGGGCTTCGCCATCGGCTCGGCAGCCCTCACCGCCCTGGCCATGATCGCGGCCTACATCACCAAGATGAAAGGCGAGGTCAACATCAACGCGGCCGACCCCTACGTGCTGGTGGGCCTGCTCGTCGGCTGCATGCTGCCCTTCCGCTTCTCGGCCATGGCCATGGTGGCCGTGGGCAAGGCGGCCCAGGACATGATCAACGAGGTGCGCCGCCAGTTCCGCGAGATCCCCGAGCTGCGGCCGGCCCTCGAGGCCGCCCAGCACGCCGAGAGCGAGGAGCGCGAGCCCAACGACGAGGAAAAGAAGATCATCGAGGCCGCCGACGGCAAGGCCCAGTACGCCTACTGCGTGGAGATCTCCACCAAGGCCGCCATCAAGAAGATGGTGGTGCCCGGCCTCATGGCCGTGCTCGTGCCCGTGATCGTGGGCCTCATCGACGTGAACATGCTCGGCGGGCTGCTCATCGGCGTGACCATCTCCGGCGTGTGCATGGCCATCTTCCAGTCCAACGCCGGCGGCTCCTGGGACAACTCCAAGAAGCAGGTCAAAGACGGCGGCCACGAGCAGTTCGGCGAATCCTACGACGAGATGCACATGGCCACGGTCACCGGCGACACGGTGGGCGATCCCCTCAAGGACACCTCTGGCCCGTCGCTCAACATCCTGGTCAAGCTCGTGTCCGTGGTGGCGATGATCATCGCTCCGATCCTCTACGCCTTCCACTTCTAGCTCCCCCGAAGCCTCCCTTGCCCGCCGCGCGCAGCGCGGCGGGCAAGGGAGGCAAGATATCCCCACCGCGCTTCGCCCCACCCGGACCATTGCGTCTGTCCCCCCCACCGCGCTTCGCCCCACCCGGACCATTGCGTCTGTCCCCCCCACCGCGCTT
>CAYFWA010000939.1:0-2856 GCA_964346625.1 uncultured Myxococcales bacterium | reverse complement strand
ATCACCTGGGCTTCGCGCCGCTGCAAGGAAAGACGCCAGCATGCCGCGAAACGCGTTTTCGTTCCTACGAACCACCTGAACGGTTACAGAAACTCGAAGCGGCGCTGCCCGCAGGCGGGGCAGCTCGGCGCCCGGGCCACGCGCAGGGCGCGGAAGGTGTTTTCCCACAGGTCGAGCTGGATCAGGTCTGGTTGCACCGCGTCGCGGTCCACCAGGATCTTGATGGCCTCGGTGACCTGGCGGGCGGCGATGAGCGCAGGCAGGGTGGGCAGGATCCCGATCTCGGAGGTGGTGGGGACGCTGCCGGGCGGAGGCGGGTCGGGAAACAGGCAGCGCAAGCACGGCGTCTGGCCGGGGATCACCGCCAGCGTCATGCCGTTGACCTCTAGCACCCCCCCGTAGACCCAGGGGATGCCGTGCTTGACGCAGGCGTCGTTGATCACGTAGCGCGTCTCGAAGTTGTCGGTGCCGTCGAGCACCACGTCCGCGCCCGTGATCAGCGACTCGATGTTGTGGGGTCCCACCTCCAGGGCGTGGGTCTCCACGGTGACCGTGGGATTCGCCAACCGCAGCTTCCTCCCGGCGAGGTGCGCCTTGGGGCTGCCGGCGCGCACGTCCTCCTCATCGAAGAGCACCTGCCGGTGGAGGTTGCTGCGCTCGGCGACGTCCCGGTCGGCGATGCGCACGGTCCCAAAGCCGATCCGGACCAGGAGCTGGGCCTGGTGGCCTCCCAGGGCGCCGCAGCCCACGACGCAGGCCGTGGCCTGGCCGAGGCGCCGCTGGCCTTCGAGCCCGAGCTGCCGCAGCCGGATCTGGCGCTCGTAACGTTCCAATTCGATCGACACGAGACCCTCCTGCTGCGGCCATGACCCTCCTGCTGCGGCCATGACCCTCCCGCTGCGGCCATGACCCTCCTGCTGCGGCCATGACCCTCCTGCTGCGGCCATGACCCTCCTGCTGCGGCCATGACCCTCCTGCTGCGGCCAGGCCATCCTGCTGCGGTCAGGCCTGCGAAACGCGCTGGCGGAGCCGCGCCTCGCGCCTCGACGCGTGGCAACGTCAACCGCGGTTAGACTCGAGTTTCGCCCTTTTTTCCTGCTGCGAACGGCCGAAATCGACCACGACTGCGTTGCTCGGCGTATTTTTTGCTCAACGTACTACAGTACGCCTCCGCAAAAATCCACCTCGCGCCTTGTCGTGAACGATTTCTGCTCGTTCTCGCGACGAAAAAAAGGGCGAAACTCGAGTCAGAAAGACAGCGTGATGGGGGTGGTGGTGCTCACCGGCTCCCCGTGCACGCGCCAGGGCTCGAAGCGCGAGTGGCGCACAATCTCGCGGGCGCGGGCCCGCCGTGGATCTCCGCGCGGGACCTCCTGCCCCTTACAGCGCAGGTGCAGCGAGCCGCCCACCCGCCGTACGCGGCCGTCGCGGTCTACCCGCACCTCGGAGAAGGTGGCGCGGCAGCCCCGCAGCGCGGCCGGCGTGCCGGCCTGTGACTTCAGGGCGGGGCCCACCCCTTGGCGGGAAACCGCCGCGCGCGAGGTGGCGGGACCCTGTTGCCCGAGATCAACGTAGGAGCCGGTCAAAAAGCCGAGGCCCAGCAGCAGCGCGCCCAGGCCGGCCAGGGCCAGCCGGCGGCGACGGGTGCTGCTGCGCTCGGCCTCCACGGCCTGGAGATCCTGCGCAGAGGCTTCCCGGCGGGCGGCTTCCATCGCCTCCAGCGCGTGGCCGGGGGCGGTGAGCTCCAGCGGGCGAAACACCTCGCTGCGGCAGACGTCCTCGAACAGGCGGCTCACGAAGCGCGCCATCTGCTCCGTGGTCGCCCGTAGCCCCTCGCTGCGGGCAACGGAGCCGAGCGCGTCGCTGAACTCGGCGGCGCGCTGGAAGCGGTCGGCCGGATCCAGGGCGAGGGCCCGCATCACCACGGCTTCGAGGGCCGCAGGGTAGTCCGGTCGGATCTCCCGAGGGGGGGTCACCTCCCCCGCCAGGATCGCCCGCTTCACGCGGTTGGGGTTGCCGCGCTTGAACAGGCGCTTACCCACGGTGAGCTCATAGAGCACGATCCCCAGGGCGAACAGGTCGGCGCGCCCATCGAGATCGCCGCCGCGCCACTGCTCCGGGGCCATGTAGGGCCCCTTGCCCTTGAGCGCGGCGTGCTTGAGCTCTCCGGCCAGGCGGGTTTTGGCCACGCCGAAGTCCACGAGCTTCACCTGGCCGTCGAAGGCCACCATGATGTTCTGGGGGGTGACGTCCCGGTGGACGATGTCCAGCGAGGAGCCGTCTGCGCCTTTGGCGTTGTGGACGTACTGCAACCCATCGAGCAGATCGAGCACCAGCCGAATGGCCAGGGCTCGCGAGAGGGGGGAGCCCCCCCCCCGGGCCCGCCGCACCACGCGGGTGAGATCCACGCCGTCGACGAACTCCATGCAGATGTAATACAGCCCGTTGGCTTCCCCGACGTCGTAGACCTGGCACAGCCGGGGGTGGCGGAAGTCGGCGGCCATCACCGCCTCCCGCACGAACATCTCGCGGAACTCCTCGTCGGCCGACAGCTTGGGCAGCAGGACCTTCACCACCACGGGCTTTTCGAAGCCGAACTGACCGAAGCTCTTGGCCAGGTAGACCTCGGCCATGCCGCCCACGGCGATCTTGCGCAGCAGCCGGTACTTGCCGAATTCGAGCTCGGGGGGCTCGTCGCTTTCGTCGGTCGATACTGGCCCCAAGGGGGGGCTTTTGTCAGCGGTTTCGGGCATACAAACGCATCCAGTCCATTCGCTCCCACCGTCGCCACCGAGCCCATGGCTCCATTCGCTCCCACCGTCGCCACCGAGCCCATGGCTCCCACCGCTCCCACCG
>CAYFWA010000938.1:347-2873 GCA_964346625.1 uncultured Myxococcales bacterium | reverse complement strand
GCGCGGCGGCCGCGCCCCAAGGCGCCCCCCAAGGCGCCCCCCAAGGCGCCCCCCAAGGCGCCCCCCAAGCAGCCGCCCGCGCCGGCGGCCGCGGATCCGGGTTCGGCGAGGCCCCCGGCGGAGCGAGGAGGTGAATCGCCCCGGCCGTGAGCCCGTCGAAACCGGACGACCCGCCGCGGTGTGGGCCGCGCGCCGTAAAGGCCGCGCGCCGTGAAGGCCGCGCGCCCCGGCGCCGGTCTGACGCAGTCTGACGCAGTCTGACGCAGTCTGACGCAGTCTGACGCAGTCTGGCACAGTCTGGCGACGTGCGGCTTGAATGGTACCGCCTTTGGCGGGTACTATGTCGGAGGTCTTCGGGTTCCACGTACCGGGTGGAGAGGCATTTGTCGATGAACGCTGCAAAAATGAATCGAGAGACGAACGAGCGGGAGAGGGCGCGCCTGCAGAGGCCTCTGCGGAGGCGCTCGAGGGGTGCCTTCGTGCTCCTGGCCGTGATCTTTGTGTGGGGGGCGGTGTCGGCGCGGGCCGCCGCGGCCCCCGCCCAGGGTGAGGCGGTGCAGCGCTACCTGCGGACGGTGTCGGCGCGGCTGACGCACATCTGGGTCAAGGTGGTGCTGGCGGACGTGGCGTCCACCATCGTGGAAAACGACCCGTTCAACGATCCCCGGCGCAAGGTGACGCTGCGGCTGCACTTCTCGGGCGAGGGCAAGCTCGAGGGCGCCAAGGTGGTCCGCAGCTCCGGCTACCGCCCCTTCGACGACACGGCGCTGCACGCCGTGCTGCTGAGCCACTCCTACCCCCGCCCGCCCAAGACGGTGCGCTCGGACAACGGCCACGTGTATCTGGACTGGACCTTCCGGCGCTCCAAGCCCTACTGTCGGCCGGCGGAAAAGAGCGTGTACCGCAAGCTTTTGCCCACCCGCCGAGCGGTGCGCAAGTTCCTGCGCCTCGGCCGCTTCGACCGCGCCGTGGCGCGGCTGCGGCTGGCCCACCGCAAGGGCAAGCTGGCGCAGGCGGGCCACGCCTTCGGCCTCGAGGTGATCCGGATGGCCGCGACCCAGGGGCGGGCCGTGGACGCCAAGCACTTCGTGCGAACCCTGGCCGATCCCGAGATGCCCCTCGAGGTGTTCCGGGCCCTGCTGGGGGGCCTGGTGGGCTCGGACACCCACGCGGCCGTGGTGGCGCACCTGGTGCAGCGCGCCCAGCCCGTGGCCGACCGGGTGATGGCGATGCAGTTCCGCCAGCACTACCCGGATCGTCCGCAGCAGGCCCTGGTGTTTCTGCAGGGGCTGCTCGAGCGGCCGGATGGCGCCAAGCTGGTATTGCCCAAGCTGCGCAAGGCCCTCGAGGACCAACGCCCCCGCCTCGCGGCGGGCGCCGCGGCCCTGCTTTTGCACACCGGCCGGCCGGCGGATCGCAACCCCGCTCTCGGCGTGCTGCAGCGGTTGCTCGCCGGCAGCGAGACCGAGCAGCAGGCGGCCCTTGCGGTGGTGGGCGCGGTGACCCGGGCGGCCGCGCTGTATCCGGCGGTGGCGCGCCTCGCGGAAAAGGAGGGAGTCTCCGAGAAGCTACGCGACGCGGCCCTGCTCGCCCTGGCCCGCTACGGCACGTCGAAGGCCCTCAAGCAGCTGCTCACCCTCACCTACCGCCGCAAGCAGCCGAAGCTGCAGCTCGCGGCCCTCGAGGCGTTGGCCACCCGCGAGCGCTTTCCCAAGTCCTACTGCTATCGGCTCATGGCGCTCATCGCCAAGCCCCGCCGCCCCGCCCTGCTCGAGACGGCGGCCCGGGCCCTGGCCCGGGGCTGCCTGGCGGTGCTCCCCTACGAGGTGCGCACCGCGGCGCGCAACCGGCGCTGGCGGGTGCGTCTGGGGGTGGCCTCGGCGCTGCCCGGCGCCGGGGCCCTCACCGACAAGATCCTCATCCGGCTGGCGCGCGACCGGGTGGGCAAGGTCCGCCTGGCGGCGCTGCGCAACATGGCCCGCCAGCAGCGCGCGGCCTTCGCGCCGGTGTTGGCCCGCGCCGCCACCCGCGGCAGCCGGGCGCAGCGACGCATCGGGCTGCTCCACACGAAAAAGCGCCGCCTGCTTTCCCGCGCCCTGCGCCGCGAGCGCGGGGAGTGGTGGCTGCGCATCGCCCGCCACGCCATCGTGGTGGCCCCCAAGCTCACCTTCCCCCGGGTGCTGAAGATGCTGCAGCAGTCTGACTGGGAGTCCCGGCTGCAGGCCGCCTGGGTGCTCATGGCCTTCCCCCCCGCGAAGTGATCCCGGGCTGCGCCGCGCTGGAAAGCCTGATCCCGGGCTGCGCCGCGCTGGAAAGCCTGATCCCGGGCTGCGCCGCGCTGGGGGGGCTGATCCCGGGCTGCGCCGCGCTGGGGGAGCCCGCGGCGCCCCTGCGCCGGGCCCGCGCGCAGGGCGTAGGCGGCTCGCTGGGGGAGCCCGCGGCGCCCCTGCGCCGGGCCCGCGCGCAGGGCATAGGCGGCTCGCTGGGGGAGCCCGCGGCGCCCCTGCGCCGGGCCCGCGCGCAGGG
>CAYFWA010000938.1:0-247 GCA_964346625.1 uncultured Myxococcales bacterium | reverse complement strand
CGTGGGCGGCCGGTAACCGTTCAGGTGTCGCGTAGAACCGAAACTGCGCGAAACGGCAAATTGGCGCCTTTTCCTGCAGCGGCGCGAAGCTGGGATGATTGGGCGTGAGCCCCGAAAAACCGCGCTTTTTCAGGGCGAAGGGGGATGGGACATCCCCCCTGAACGTGTACGTCGGCGCGTAGTCGGCCCGTAGTCGGCCCGTAGTCGGCCCCCGGTCCGCCGGCCGCATGGCGCACCGGTCGCGCCC
>CAYFWA010000937.1:1553-2873 GCA_964346625.1 uncultured Myxococcales bacterium | reverse complement strand
CGCGGGCGCCCCGTGCGTGCTTGCGGGCACCTGGGATGTGCTCGCGGGCGCCCCGGGCGTGCTTGCGGGCACCTGGGATGTGCTCGTGGGCGCCCCGGGCGTGCTTGCGGGCACCTGGGATGTGCTCGTGGGCGCCCCGTGCGTGCTTGCGGGCACCTGGGATGTGCTCGCGGGCGCCCCGTGCGTGCTCGCCGGCGTCTCGACCGCCGGCGCCGATGCTTCTGCGAGAACCGTCGACGCCTCGGCGGTCGTCTCCGGC
Organism: uncultured Myxococcales bacterium; assembly: GCA_964346625.1. Lineage (GTDB taxonomy): Bacteria > Myxococcota_A > Polyangia > HGW-17 > JAJRWW01 > CAYFWA01. The sequence continues at coordinate 2,614 of CAYFWA010000937.1, read as the reverse complement.
GCTTCGGCGGGGGGCGCTTCGAGCGTCGTGGGCGCAGCGGTCGTCGCGGGGGCTACGGCAGCCGACATCGGCGCGGCGGCGCCGGCGGGCGGCGCGCGCACCACGCCCTGGGCCTCCAGGCGGCCGAACACCGACAGGGTCATGCGGCTCGGCAGGTAGCTGTCGCGCACGACCTCCCACAGGCGGCGGTGGCCATCGAAGAGCATGGCCACCTGCAATGCCTCCCGGGGGAGGCCCGGCGCCACGCGGGAAAGGGAGATGGGGTCGACGAGGTAGATGCGATCGGGTTTCATGGTCGAATGCGTATCGGATGTGAGTTGGCCATCAGGCTCGACGGCGTTCGGCCGGCGAGTGCTCGCGTTAGCTTCTTGACGCCTGTCCCGCGAAGGCTCCGCCGTGGGAGCCCTTTTCCAACGAGCCCGCCCTCTTCCAACGAGGCCGTCCGTGGAGCGCCGGGTGTGCGCCTTCTCAACGTGACGGGAGAGCTGGGGTTTCCTGGATTCGAGGCTCATGGTTTTCGAGGTCACGTGGTCGTCGGTGTCGGGCGCGGCTGGTGCGTTCATCCAAGCCGGACGCGTTCAAGTCGTTCGCTCGCGGCGCCTGCTTTGCAACATGCATGCCGTCAAAACGATGCCGCACGGTGCCGCAAGCCCGGCCAGCAGGCTGGCAGAACCGTCGTCTCGCTGAATCTAGTGTGGATCCGGGGAGAAAATGTGGACGGCGAGCCTGGCGTGGGCTCGGCGGGTCGGGCACCGGAGGCGGGGCGCGCTCGCGGTTTCGGCCCCGCGCTGGACAGCTATGTCAGGGTTGGTTCGAGTGGACGCTCGGAAATCCGCCGGGCCCTCTTGTGGGGCTCTCAGGAATCTGACGCGAGTCTGACTCGAGTCAGAGCCTCGGGGCGGGCAAGGGTGAACGTGACGGTGGAGGCCAGGGACCGGATCGGCTACGCTCGCGTGCCGAGGCGTGCTGCATGACACTGGACGATTCGTCAGGATCCGCTGGTCGGACCGAGCCCGCGGTCACCGAGCCCGCGGTCACCGAGCCCGCGGTCACCGAGCCCG
>CAYFWA010000937.1:0-1453 GCA_964346625.1 uncultured Myxococcales bacterium | reverse complement strand
ACCGAGCCCGCGGTCACCGAGCCCGCGGTCACCGAGCCCGCGGTCACCGAGCCCGCGGTCACCGAGCCCGTGGCCCCCGAGCCCGTGGCCTCCGGCGGACCCGCCGAGCTCGTGGCGGACATCCACATCCACTCGCGCCTGTCGCGCGCCACGAGCAAGCTGTGCGACCTGCCCCACCTGGCGCAGTGGGCCCAGCGCAAGGGCATCACCGTGCTCGGGACGGGGGACTTCACGCACCCCGAGTGGTTCGACCGGATCGTCGAGGAGCTCGAGCCGGTGGAGGACTCGGGGCTGTTCCGGCTGCGCGATGACCTGCAGCGGCCCGTGGCCGCGGAGGTGCCCGGCGCCTGCCGGGCGCCGGTGCGCTTCTTGCTGCAGGTGGAGATCAGCTCCATCTACAAGCGCGGCGGCCAGGTCCGCAAGGTCCATAACCTCGTCTACTTTCCGGACCTGGACGCGGTGCGTCGGTTTCGGGCGGCGCTCGCGCGCATCGGCAACATCGAGTCCGACGGGCGGCCCATCCTCGGGCTCGATAGCCGGGATCTGCTGGAGATCGTCCTGGAGTGCTCCGATCGCGGGCACCTGATCCCGGCCCACGTGTGGACCCCCTGGTTCAGCGTGTTCGGCTCCAAGAGCGGCTTCGACCGGCTCGTGGACTGCTACGGCGATCTCACGTCGCATCTGTTCGCGCTGGAGACGGGCCTGTCCTCGGATCCGCCCATGAACTGGCGCCTCAGCCAGCTCGACGGCTATACGCTGGTGTCGAGCTCCGACGCCCACTCGCCGGCGAAGCTCGGCCGGGAGGCGAACCTGTTCGCCACGGCGCTCGACTACGACTCGATTTTCGAGGCGCTTCGCAGGCCCCAGACGGGCGGTTTTCGGGGGACCGTGGAGTTTTTCCCCGAGGAGGGCAAGTACCACCTGGACGGCTGCCGGCGCTGCGGGCGGCGGCTCTCGCCCGAGCAGACCCGCGAGGTGGGCGGACGCTGCCCCGGCTGCGGCAAGAAGGTCACCGTGGGCGTGATGCACCGGGTGGCCGAGCTCGCGGACCGGCCGCTGGGCGCGCGTCCCGTCGCGGCGGCGGGCTTCGAGAGCCTGATCCCGCTGCAGGAGGTGCTCGGGGAGTGTCTTGGCCAGGGGCCGGCCACCAAGCGCGTGCAGCGTGCCTATGAGCAGCTCCTGTCCCGGCTCGGTCCCGAGCTGGCCATCCTGCGCAGCCTCCCCCCGACCGAGGTGCAGCGGGTCGGCGGGGCGCTGCTGGCCGAGGCTATCGACCGGATGCGTCGTGGCGCGGTGCATCTCGAGGCGGGCTACGACGGGGAGTTCGGCGTCGTCCGGGCCTTTGCCCCGGGTGAGCGAGCCCGCCTGCTGGGCCAAAAGGAGCTGTTCGCCCTGGGCACCGCGGACCCCTCCCCCAAACCGGACCCCAACCCGGACCCGGACCCGGACCCGG
>CAYFWA010000936.1:0-2878 GCA_964346625.1 uncultured Myxococcales bacterium | reverse complement strand
GCGGAGCGGGAAGCGCCGCAGCGGAGCCGCGCTGCGAGCTGCAGCGGAGGCGCGGGGAGGCTGCACCCCGTTCCGCTACCCCGCTACTCGGTGACGCCGAGCACGTTGCGGGCCTGCCGCGCGATGTGCACGCTCTCCTTGAGCCGGTCGTAGATCTGCCGCCCCGGGGGCAGGCCGATGAGATCCAGCTCCGGATGGGTGGCGTCCTGGGTGTCCAGGTGGACCGTGGACACCCCCAGGATCTTGTCGAACAGGTTCTGGTGGTAGCCGATGTCGTTGACCCGCCACAGCTCCAGGTTGTCGATGGCCGTGGAGAACACCCCGCGCTGGAACTCGACGGTGAGGTTGGTGATCCGGTAACGCTCGAAGCGGCGCTTGAGCCGGATGCCCAGGATCATCACGGGCCCGCCCACCAGCAGCGCCAGGCTCAAAACCCAGGCGTAGGGGAAGCGCAGAAAGACGAACCCCAGAATCCCCGCCACCGAGATCAGGACCGACAGCAGGATGAACCCGAAGTCGGCCTGCCACTTGGGCGAGCCCTCCCAGATCAACGTCTCCTCGATGGGAAGCTGCTCCTTGCTCACGTCAGCCATGATCGCTGTCTCTCCTCGCCTTCACCCGGTAGCGGGCGCCAATCCCGCATCATCGTACGCTCCTGCCGCTTTGGCAACCCGCCGCTTACACGTTCAGGGGGGGGAGTCCCATCCCCCTCGCCCCGAAAAAACGCGGTTTTTCGGGGCTCACCCCCAATCATCCCGCGCTTCGCGCCGCTGCAGGGAAAGGCGCCAGATCGCCGTTTCGCACGATTTCGTTCCTACGAGACACCTGAACGGTTACCCCGCCGCTCCGTCGCTTTGGCGACCCGCCGCTCCGCCGCTTTGGCTCCCATCTACGGCTGATGCGGATGATGGTCCACAACGACCTGCGCCACCTGCTGAAAGTGGCTGTCGGTGGTCACGATCACCAGTCCCCGCTCCATGGCGCTGGCGGCGATCCAGATGTCGTTGGTCGGAATGGGTTTCCTCTTTTTCCGCAGGGCCTGGGTGATCACCGCATACCGCTGCGCTGTTTCCAGATTCATCGGCAGAACCCGGACCCTCGACGAGGCCAGGAAGCTGCTCAGTCCAGCGCGGTTATTTTCCGCACGTCTTCCTCGGCGAAATCCGGCAAGGAGCTCTCCGAGGATCACCGCGTTCACGTAGATCTCCTCGGCCCGACGCACCTGAGTCACGATGGGCCCGTGACCGCGCATGAACGCCGAATAGGCCGAGGTATCCAGCAGGATGCGGCTCACCGCCAGACCTCGTCATCCACCCTGCGCTGCTCGGCCAACGCCGCTCCGAACTGCTCGGCCTCCTTCTCGCTCCAGGATCCCGCCAGGTGATCCAGATCGTCGTGCTCGACATCGGCTTCATCCCGAGCACCGCCACCCACCGCCTCCTCGAGCAGCCGGACGACGGCCTTGTTCAAGCTCAGGCCCTCCCTCGCGGCGAGCTGGTGGATGTGCCGCTCCACCTGGGGTGGAAGGTTCCGAAGAGTGATCGCGCCCATGGCCCACCTCCGATCGAGATGCAAGCCGTGCATCATGTTGATGCACCTCGTGATGCACCTCATGATGCAAGTATGTCGGTTCCCGTCAGGCGGGTCAACCAACGGGGTCGGCCCACGCGTACGGCCTACGCCCGGGAGCAGCTCGCCGACGACGAGATCGCCCGGTTCGGCGACCACCTGTCGGGTCGCATCCGGGAGCTGGCGGGCCAGACCTGAACAGCCCCCTCGGCGCGCCCCGCTCACCTCCCCCTCCCCGCGTCGGCGCCGGCCGAATCCTGCGTTGTCCACGCGCCCAGGGCCGCTATACTCGGGCCCATGACGCACGAACGAGATTCGCGAGATTCGCGAGAGCCCCGAGAGCCCCGAGAGCCCCGAGAGCCCGCCGGGGCGCGGTCGCCCCGCGGCCGCGGCACCCAGCCGACCCACGAGATCGACGGCGTGACCCTGCACCTTGCGCACCCCGTGACCCTGGACATGCAGTGGGTGGGGCGCCCCGAGCTGCTTTTGCAGGTGCTGGCCGCCTGGCTGCAAACCGCCGCGGACGACTACCCCCTGGCCCCCCGGCTCGTGGGCAAGCCCGGGGTGGGCAAGACCACCCTGGCCTACGCCGCCGCCCGGCAGCTCCACCGGGAGGTCTACTTCTTCCAGGCCACCATGGACACCCGCCCCGAGGACCTGGTGGTCACCCCCGTGGTGGCCGAGGCGGGCAGGCTGCGCTACGTGGCCAGCCCCATCGTCACGGCCATGATCCGAGGCGGCGTGGTGGTGCTCGACGAGGGCAACCGCATGAGCGAGAAGTCCTGGGCCTCGCTGGCGCCCCTGCTGGACCAGCGGCGCTACGTGGAGAGCCTGGTGGCGGGCATCCAGATCCCGGCCCACCCGGAGTTCCGGTTTTGCGCCACCATGAACGACGACGCCTCCACCTTCGACCTCCCCGAGTACATCCACTCGCGGCTGCAGCCCCAGATTCTCATCGACTTCCCGGAGCCCGACGAGGAGCGGATCATCCTCCAGTACAACCTGCCCTTCGCCCCCCCGGAGGTGCTCGAGTACGTGGTGGCCTTCCTGCAGGCGGCGCACCAGGCCGGGGAGCCCTACACCGTGCGCGACGGCATCAACGTGGCGCGCTACGCCCTCAAGCTGGCCAAGCAACGGATCGAGAACGCCGCAACGGATGAGCCCGGGTCCGGGCCCGGGTCCGGGTCCGGCTCCGGCTCCGGCTCCGGCTCCGGCTCCGGCTCCGGCTCCGGCTCCGGAACGGGCGTCGGCGCGGCGGGACGGCAGGCGGACCTGCACGCCCTGCTGCGCCAGGCCGCCGCCATGATCC
>CAYFWA010000935.1:0-2883 GCA_964346625.1 uncultured Myxococcales bacterium | reverse complement strand
TCCACGAAACACCACTCCTTTATAGCCGCTCGAAAGAATCTGTCGAGAGCGGAGTCTCTCCCCAGTTCTTTTCCGCCTCGAGCCACCCCGCGTCCTGCTCCAATCCAACCCACGGGTCCATCGCGAGCCCACGGGTCCATCGCGAGCCCTATGGTTCCAGGGAGGCCATCTTCGCGAATAGCTCTTCCATGTCCTCGCGGAGCCGCGCGGTGATCAGCCCCAGGCGGTGTGCCGGGATGAACCGCATCCACGCCTCGGCCCGGGCGAGGGTGACCTGGTCGGCGTCCAGGATCCGGGCGCGGGTGTAGCAGCCCTTTGGCTCGTCTGCCTCTGTCGTCAGGGTCGGCTGGGCCCGCTCGGTCGGCTGGGCCCGCTCGGTCGGCTGGTCCTGCCCGGTCGGTTGGGCCTGCCCGGTCGGTTGGAGCGGCTCGGGCCCGTCCTTCGTTGAAGCCTCCGGGGTGGCGATCCAGGCCTCCACTCGGAGGGGCGTTTCGAGGGGCACGGGACGGCGGTAGCGCACCTGCATGGTGTGGGTCACGAAGAATCTTCGCTCGAAGGCGATCACCGCGTAGGCCATGACCTCGTCGAGCAGGGTGGACACGATGCCGCCATGGGCGATGCGATCCCAGCCCATCAGGTGAGAGGGCAGGGCGAGCTCGGAGACCACCCGTTCGCCCTCCGGGGCGCTCTCCCGAAAGAATGTCATCTGCAGACCCCGAGGGTTGGCCGTGCCGCAAGCGAAACAGCCGTGGTCGAGCAGCCGGGGCAGGGGGACCCGGTCGGGGTGGGTTCGGTGCGGATCTCTTCGGTCGTCACCATCCAGTTCATGTGCGCACATGGGGGGAACATACCAGCCCCGCAGGGGGAGGGGAAAAGAGTGGGCGGGGTGGTGCCCGGCGCTTCGGATTTTTGTCAGTTTCCGGCGCCCGAGACCTACGAGGAGCGGGAGATCCATACGGTCCGAGAGCTCCCGGGCCCGGCCGGAGCGCCGCTTTCCTATCACATCACGGTGACCTACGATCCCAACGTCGCCGACGGCACGACCGTGTTTCACGCCCGCTTCTCACTCCCGCCCGACGAGGCGCCCGACGAGGCGCCCGACGGCCCCGACTGGGAGGTCTTCGAGGTGGGCGACGCCGCGCTCGGAGGGCTGGGGCTCCGGGAGGAGCGGCTCTGGTTCTACTATGAGGAGGTCCGGTACCCGAACCAGCGCTCGGGCTGGGTGCTTCGCCACCGCACCGAGGACCTGCTGCGCATCAGCCTCTACGGTGAGGCAGGTGAAACCGGCGGTTCGTTGCACCTGTGGGGCGATTTCCCAATCGACGAGACCATCGCCTATCCTTGATTCCGACTACCCGAGTCAGGGGGCACGGCGCACCAGGGCGCCGGGGCCCACGCCGCTGGGCAAGGGGCCGGGGATTCGAATCACCTGATCGTGGCGGGCCCGGGGGAGGTCGCGCTCTTCGCGGGTGTCGATGCGGTGGAGGGTCACCGGCTCGGTGAGCAGCCCGCGGTCCCGGATCTCCAGGGCGGTGCCCGGCTCCACGGCGTTGCGGCAGCGCAGCCAGAGCCCGTCCCCGTCCCCGTCTTCGTCGGAGGCGACGATCTCACCCACGTAGCCGTAGTTGCCGTCGGGGTAGGACCCCGCGGGGTTGTAGGCGGCGGGGGTGTCTTGCTCCTCGCCCAGGAAGTGCGTGGAAAAGCCGCGGTTGGCCGGGCGGGCGAGCTCGGCCAGGTAGCCGTCGAGGCGCTGCTCGAACCCGATCCGGTCACCTTCGGCCAGGCGATCCACGGCGTGACGGTATACGTCCACGGTGACGCCCACGTAGTGGGCCGAGCGGGTCCGCCCTTCGATCTTGAGGGCGCGCAGACCGGTGGCGAGCACCCGCTCCAGCAGGGGCAGGCCGCACAGGTCCTTGGCGTCGAAGAAGTGGGTGCCCCGCTCGTCGGGCTCCAGGGGGTTCCACTGCCCGGGGCGGCGGCGGTCCTCCACGGCGAGGCGGGCGTAGGGCCAGCGGCAGGCCTGAGCGCAGGAGCCGCTGCGGGCGTCCCGCCGCGCGCCCTGGCGGGGCGCGGAGTTGGAACCATTCGTTTTTGTTTTGCTTTTTTGAGGATGGCCTGCAGACCAGTACCCGGAAAGCAAACAGCGCCCCGAGTAGGCGATGCACACCGCACCGTGGATGAAGGCCTCGACGTCGCAACCGGGAGGGCTGCCCTGCACCAGGTGGCTGAGGCGCTCCACCGAGAGCTCGCGGGCGACGACGATCCGGCGTACGCCCTGGGTGAACCAGAAGCGGGCGGCGGCGGCGTTGGTGACGCTGGCCTGGGTGGACAGATGCAGGGGCAGGGCGGGGGCCTGCTGGCGGGCCAGCTCCATGACGCCGGGGTCGGCCACCACGAGGCCGTCGGGGTGCAGCCGGCCCAGATCTCGCAACAACGGGATGAGCTCGGGCAGGTCATCGTCGAAGGGCTGCACGTTCACGCAGACGTAGACCCGACGGTCACGCTCGTGGGCGTAGCGCAGCGCCCACTCGAGCTCGTCGAGGGTGAAGTTGCCGGCGAAGGCGCGCAGCGAGCCCCGGGTGAGGCCGAGGTAGACGGCGTCGGCGCCGAAGTGCAGGGCGGTCCGGAGCTTGGCCGGGGTGCCGGCGGGGGCGACGATCTCGGGCCGGTTCTGGGAGCGCGACATGAGGGAGTTATAGCAGGGATTCGGGGGGGGAATCGGTGTCTGTGGTGGCGGGACGTCAACGTGCGGGTCTGGCCACGCGCCGCGGGGGGGAATTGAACAGGTGGCAGGGCTGGGTCAGGCACGCTGCAGGAGGCTGGAGCACGCAAATCGTCGTCCGCTGAAAGACCCCATCGTCGTTCCAGACGGCATCGACG
>CAYFWA010000934.1:0-2887 GCA_964346625.1 uncultured Myxococcales bacterium | reverse complement strand
CTCACTGCGCAATGGCTGCGTGCTGGCGCAACCGCTGCTGGCACGGCGCTTGCCGCTTTACCACAGTGCGGCGCGTCAAGGCCCCCCCAGAGGCCTCGTTGACGCGACGCTGCTGTGGGCAACATGCAAGCGCCGCGACAGCGCCTCGGACCTATGCGCAATGGATAGAAGCCAGCTCCCCCTGGGCGCCGGTTGCCTCGGCGCAGGATTCGTGCTTCATTCCACGAGCCTGCAGCCGAGCGAGTGAACGTGCCCCGCATCCCGATCTTCAACCCCTATCGCATCCTCGGCCTGATGCGCTCGTCGTCTCCCCAGGACGTGAAGCGGGCCTATCGGGAGCTGGCCAAGCAGCTTCACCCGGACCGCACCAACGATCCCGAGGCCTTGACCCGCTTCCAGCAGGTGGCCGAGGCCTATCAGATGCTGTCCGATCCCCAGCAGCGCGCGGCCTGGGATGCGGAGCACGGGGAGCAGACGAACGGCAAGGGTCCTGGGAACGGGAACGCGAGCGCGAGCGCGAGCGCGAGCGGGGGCGGGAAGAATGGGAGCCCTCCGGACGGCGGCTCAAAAGAGACAAACCCGTCTCGCGCCGGGGAGGGAACGGCTCGGGCGAAGGCGGCGGCCAGCGGCGCCGCGGGCGCGGTGAGCGGCGCCGCCAAAAAGATCGGCCCGGGCATCGTGGAGGGCGTGAGCCGCGTGGTGGGGGGGACCGTGGCGGAGATCAACCGCCGCTGGTCCCTGGGGCAGGACCTGCGCTTCACGGTGAAGGTCCCCTTTGCCGAGGCGTGCCTGGGCGGCGAGCAGCAGGTGACCTTCGAGGCGCCGGTGCGCTGCGTCGCCTGCGACGGCCGGGGCACGCCCAAGGGGTCCACCGCCGAGTGCGAGCAATGCGGCGGCCAGGGGGTGGTGGCGGCCGAGCGACGCTTTCACCTGGCCATCCCGGCGGGCACGGCCTCCGGGCAGCTCACCCGGATTCCGGGGGGCGGGGTGCCCGGGGCCCGCGGCGGCCCCGAGGGCGATCTCACCTTCGTGGTGGAGGTGATCCCCCACCCCCTGCTCGAGCGCGACGGCGATGACCTGCGCTGCCGCGTGCCCGTGCCCATCACCACGGCGCTCATCGGGGGCACCGCCCCGGTGCCCACCCTGGAGGGTTCCACCGCGGTGGAGATCCCGGCGGGGATCGAAAGTGGCCAGGTGCTGCGCCTCTCGGGGCGCGGCGTGCGGCGGGGCCCGGCGAGGGGCGATCTCCTGATCACGGTGGAGGTGGAGCTGCCCCGAACCCTCACCGCCGAGATGAAGCGGCTGCTGCTCGAGGCCGAGCGGCAGGATCCCGCGGGGGTGTTCCCTCGCTCCACGCGCTACCGTCGACAGCTCGAAGGGCGGCGGGGCGGAGACGCCGAAGGCAACGGAGACGCCGAAGGCAACGGAGGCGACGGAGGCGACGGAGGCGACGGAGGCGACGGAGGCGGAGGGGGCCGCGAGGCCGACCCCGGCGCAGGAGAAAACGGCGATGGCTGAGCCCGGCTACGAGCCTCCGCTGTCGCCGCGGCGCCCGGGGCACAACTACCCGCTGCACCTGGGCCTGTTTCTGGCCACCTGCGTCACCACCACCTTCGTGGGGCTGCTGTACGTGGGGCCGCCGGCACCCGATTTCCTGATGGGTGCCCAGGGGCTCGCCCGGGGCGGCATGGATCTGGAAAACTGGTGGCGGGGGTTTCTCTTCTCCGGGACGCTGCTGTTCATCCTGGGGACCCACGAGATGGGCCACTTCATCGCGGCGCGCCGCCACGGGGTGGACGTGTCGCTGCCCTACTTCATCCCGGTGCCCTTCGGCCTCGGGACCTTCGGGGCGGTGATCGCCATGCGGGAAAAGATCCGCTCGCGCGACGCCCTGCTGGACGTGGGCGCGGCCGGTCCCCTGGCCGGGCTGGTGGCGGCTCTTCCGCTGCTGGTGGTGGGGTTGGCGCATTCGCCGGTGGGGCGGCTTCCCACGGACGTGGTGGCCATGACCGAGGGCAACTCCCTGCTCTACTTCGCCATCAAGTTCCTGGTCCACGGCGAGGCGCTGCCCTCCGGGGGCCGGGACGTGTTCCTCAACCCGGTGGCCTGGGCGGCCTGGGTGGGGCTGCTGGTGACCATGCTCAACCTGATCCCCATCGGACAGTTCGACGGAGGTCATGTGTTCTTCGCCTACTTCGGAGAGCGCTACCGCCGGGTGTCGCGCTGGGTTCATCGAGGTCTGCTCGGGATCGGCGCCTGCGTGCTGGCCTACGTGTTCTGGAGCGCGTACCGGACGCCGGCGCCCCTGCCGCCTCCCACGGAGCGCGCGGCGATCGTCATCGGAGAGCCGGGCAGCTTCCCCGCTTTCGCCACCCTGGATCTGCGCTGGATGTACTCCTGGCAGGAGGCCCTCACCGTGGCCGCCCTCGCCGCCATGCCCTGGTTCCTGTGGGCGGTGCTCGCCCACTTCATCGGCGCCTCGCGGCATCCGGCGGTGAGCCCCACGCCCCTCTCGCCCCGGCGGCGCCTGCTGGGTATCCTGGTGATGGTGGTTTTCTTGCTGATCTTCATGCCCATTCCGCTGCGACAGGGTTGAGCCTCTCGTCGCTTCGGATCACGGGCGCCCAAGGAGCCCTGGCGTGCGCATCCAATGTCCCCGCTGTGAACAGACCGTGGAGGTGAGCCGGTTCTCCACCGCGGAGGCCCCGGCCCGCCTCATCTTCTGGTGCCCGATCTGCGAGGCCTCGGTCTCGTTGACCAGCGACCCGGGCGAGGGTCCGAGCAACGCGGCGAAGGCGGACACGAAGACGGACACGGAGGCGGAAACGGAGGCGGACACGGACACGGACACGGACACGGACACGGACACGGACACGGACACGGACAC
>CAYFWA010000933.1:0-2893 GCA_964346625.1 uncultured Myxococcales bacterium | reverse complement strand
TTCCGCCGCCGGCGCGGTTCCCGGTGCGGCCTCGCCTGCAGTTGGCAACGATGGGGTGCTGCCCCCGGGGTATCGCCTCGGGAACTTCGCCGTGGAGGACGCCGTGGGCAAGGGCGGCATGGGGGAGGTCTACCGGGCGCGCCACGTGTCCATCTCGCGGCAGGTGGCGGTGAAGGTGCTGGCGCGCTCCATGTCGGCTCACCCGGAGGCGCTGGAGCGGTTTCGCCGCGAGGCGGACATGGCCAACGCCGTGCGCCACGACGCTGTGGTGCAGGTCCACGACTTTGGCCAACTCCCCGACGGCCGCTGCTACTACCTGATGGATCTGCTGCGCGGCGAGGCGCTGGCGGACTACCTGGCCAAACGCGGCCGGCTCGATCTGCCCGAGAGCGCGGCCATCCTGTCGCCGGTGATCGATGCCCTGGGCGCTGCCCACGCGGCCGGGATCATTCACCGTGACGTGAAGCCCGACAACATCTTCCTGGACACGGGGCACCACGGCGAGCGCGTGATCCGCGTGCTGGACTTCGGCATCGCCAAGCTCACCGACCCGAGCCTGGCCCAGGCCGCCATGACGCAGACCGGTCAGATCCTGGGCACCCCGCTGTACATGTCCCCCGAGCAGGTGGGGGGGCACCCCGAGCAGGTGGGCCCGCACTCGGACGTCTACGCCGTGGCCGCGGTGCTCTACCACATGCTCACGGGCCAGCCCCCCCTGGTGGGCGCCAACACCCAGCAGATCATGGTGCGCAAGGTGTCCGAGGAGGCGCCCTCGGTGCTCTCGCTGCGCCCCGACCTGCCCCCCGCCCTCGACGGGGTCCTGCGCCAGGCGCTGGCCCGGGATCCCCGCGCTCGCCCCGTGGACATGCCGGCCCTTCAGGCCGCCCTCACAGCGCAGGTGCCCGGCTGGGCCGCGGCGGCCGGAGCCGCCGGGCCCGGGGCGGGCTCCCACGCCTCGGGCCCCGTGCCGACGTTGACCCCGCCGCCGGGCAGCCCCTCGGCCGGATCCGCCGCAGCAACGCCTCCCGGACCGCCGGCGCCCACCCTCACGCCGGGGGGCGCGTCGCCCGCCGGACCGGCGCCCACCTTCACGCCCACCCCTGGGGGGCTCTCACCTGCGGCGTCGTCCCCGGCGGCGTCCCCCGCGGCGTCCCCGCCCGGGGCCCAGACGAGCCTGTCCGGGGCGGCGGCCCAGCAAGGGGGCCTGCCGCCCGGTCAGCTCGTCGCCGCGGGGCGCGCGGGCAAGGGCAAGATCATCGCCATCGCCGGCGGCGTCGGGATCTTCGTCGCCGCCGTGACCGTCGGCCTCGTGCTGAAGATGTCGGCCGACTCGTCGGGATCCGGGACGGACGGTAAGAAGGGAGCCGAGGCGGCGCACGCCGCGCAGGGCGACTCGGGCCGGGGCGGCTCCGCGCAGGGCGACTCCGCCGGGGGCGCGGCGTCGCGCTCCCGACCGCGCCGCGCCAGCCCGGCCGAGCGGGTGGCCGGCACCCGGGGAGGGAAGATGGTCCGCCTCGCGGGGGGCTGCTTTCGGATGGGCCGCGAGGGCTACGATCCGGACGAGGTGCCGGTGCACCGGGTGTGCGTGGACGACTTCTATCTGGATCGCACCGAGGTCACGGTGGCCCAGTACGCCCAGTGCGTCGAGGCCGGGGTTTGCGGCTCGCCGCGGGCCTTCGGCGCGGAAAAGGAGTGGAAGCGGCGCTGCAACTGGGGCGCCCCCGGTCGTGAGCAGCACCCGGTGAACTGCCTCACCTGGGCCCAGGCCAAGCGCTACTGCGCCTGGGCGGGCAAGCGGCTACCCACCGAGGCCGAGTGGGAGCGCGCCGCCCGGGGCCGCGGGCGGGCCGACCGGATGTACCCCTGGGGCGACGCCCCGCCCACCTGCGAGCGCGCGGTGATGTTCGACGCCTCGGGCAAGGGCTGCGGCAAGGAGCGCACCTGGCCCGTGGGCTCCTTGCCCCGCGGCGCCACCCCCGACGGGCTGCTGGACATGGCGGGCAACGTCTGGGAGTGGACCGCGGACTGCTGGTACCTCAAGTCCTATCAGCGGTGCGCCGACGGTTGCCGCAACCCGCGGGTGGACTGCTCGGAGCCCAACCGCAAGCGCGTCATCCGGGGCGGGTCGTTTCTGTCGGGCCGGACGGTGAAAAAGCCCAAGCCCTTCCGAACGTCGCTGCGCGGCTACTGGCGCCCCAAGTCGGTGGGGCAGGGGGTTGGCCTGCGCTGCGCCCGCAAGGCGCCGCCGCCCACTCTCGAGCGCCCCCCCGCTGGCGCGACGCCCGTGAAGATCGCACGATACAAGGCCTCGTCCCACCTGCCACCTTTCCGGGGCTTCGAGTTCGGTCCGGACCACCTGCTCGACGGCAAGCTGACCACGAGCTGGCAGCCCCGCGGGAGCAAGCACGACTCCAAGGGCCAGTGGGTCAAGCTCTGGTTCGCCCGCCCCGCCCGCGTGGTGGCTCTGTCGGTGGCCAACGGCTTCCAGCGCACGCAAAAGGGGCAGGACCTCTTTCAGCAAAACAGCCGCCTCGCCTCGGCCACGCTCCACTTCTCCGACGGCACCCACCGGCCCGTGTCGCTGCCCACTGCGAAGCGGGGCTGGCTCCACCTGCCCCTCGCCGCCCCCAAGCGCACCCGCTGGCTGCAGCTCACCATCGAGTCCATCGCGCCCGGCGAAAAGTATCGCGACGTCGCCCTGTCAGAGCTCCGAATCTGGGCGAAGGAAGGGCCGTAGCACAAGGCGGGTCTCCCCCAAAAAAAGCCGAGGGGCCGCTGCCCCAGCAAGGGCGGCGACCCCTCGGTCGCGAAATCGCGAAATCGTCAGGTGAAACGCTCAGGCCCCGCTCACGAATAAGATGTCCAGTTCAGGGCGCCGAGGCGCCCGGCTGGC
>CAYFWA010000932.1:0-2895 GCA_964346625.1 uncultured Myxococcales bacterium | reverse complement strand
AGAATTGATGGATCGGCGGCCGAATGCCGAAGTTATTCTTGCGCGAGCCCTTATCATCGGATTCCGAACAACCCCGAGAGGTGACACATGAGCGAGCCCCGTGCGCTGCGGATCGGCGTGGTGGGCCTGGGGCAGTGCGGCGGCAACCTGGCCGCCGGCTTCGCCGCCCAGGGCTACCCGGCCCTGGCGGTCAACACGTCGCAGATCGATCTGCGGACCCTGTCCGCGTTGCAGGAGCACGCCCGGATCTACATCGGGATCGACGGGATCAACGGCACGGGGGGCAGCCGCCCCATCGGCGAGCAGTGCCTGCGGGAGCGGGCCGCCGAGGTGGAGGCCGCCGCCGACGACCTCGGGCCGGTGGACGCGCTGCTGGTGGCCGCCGGCCTCGGGGGGGGCACGGGCGCGAACCTGGCCGCGCTGGTGGAGCTGCTGGCCACCGACGCGCGGCCGGTGCTGGCGCTGGGCGTGCTCCCGGCCACCGCCGAGCCCTACGGGGCCAAGCGGGCGGCGTTGCAGGCGCTCAACGGTCTCATCGACGCGCCCTTCGAGGCGCTGATGCTGGCCGACAACCAGCGGCTGCTCGACGCCTTCGGCAGCGCCTCGGTGGACCAATACCTCACCGAGGGCAACGCCGCCGTGATCCAGAGCGTGGACGGGCTCAACGCCCTGGCCGCCGACCCCTCAGTGCAGGCCCTGCGCACCTACGACCCGGCCCAGCTACGCCAGACGCTGCTGTCCGGCGGGGTCACGCTGGCCGGTCGTCGGGATCTGGAGCCTCCGCTGCAACCCGAGGCGCTGCTCGAGGCCACCGCGGCCATCGCCCGGGATCACCCGGTGCTCGGCTGCGGCTACGGGCTCGAGGACGCCGTGGTGGTCTCGGCGGTGCTGGTGGTGGACGCCGACACCCTGGCCGACACGCCCGCGAGCGTGGTGGGAGAATACACGGCCCGGCTCAAGGACGCCTGCGGGGGCGCCACGGTGCACCTGGGCCTGTACGGCGCGCAGGGGTCGGCGCCCACGCTCCACGGGATGTTCGGGGGGCTGCCGCTGCCCGGCCGGCCCCAGGCGCTGCTGCAAGAGGCCGGCCGGGAGGCGGAGCGGTTCGCCGCCCAGGCGCCACCGCGCGGAAAGCTGCGCAAGCTCGATCTGTCGGGCCTGGGCCCGGTGGGGCCCCCGTCGGCCCCCGCCAAGGGCATGGTGAAGTCCCGCGGCGCTGCGCCCGCCGGCGGCTCCGGGGCGGCCGCCGCGGCCGACGTCGCCGCTCCGGCCGACGCGGCCCCGGCGGCGCCGCCGCGGGAGCCGCAGGAGACCACCGCGGCCGCGGACGGGCCGGTGGTGGACCTGGACTTCGAGCCGGGCGATGGTCCCCTGGTGCAAGAGGAGGTGGTGCAAGAGGAGGTGGTGCAAAAGGAGGTGGTGGACGACTTCGGCGGCGAAGAGGTCACCGGAATGGATCGGTTCGAGTCGTAGTCTTCTCAGGGGATCGAGCCGTGGTCTGCTCAGGGGCCGGCGTCGAGCGGCGGCCCCCCGTCGACGCCCGCGTCGACGCCCGCGTCCACGCCCTCGCCGTCGCCGCCGTCCACCGCGCCCGGCAAGCTGGTGAACCCCACGCACACTCCGGTGGCCGGGTCGCAGGTCTGGCGATCCGGCCGGGGGCAGTCCTCGCGGGTCTCGCAGCCCTTTTCCACCGAGTCGGCGCTCATGCAGGCGGGGCTCAGGCCGGCGAAAAAAAACAGCGCGAGCCCCGCCACGGCGAGCAGCCTGCGAAGATGACTTGCCATGTCCCCGAGGCTAGCGACCCGGCCCGAGGCTGTCAACGCGGCGTGGCGGACCGGGCGCAGCGAAAGCCCACGTCGGGGCTGCGTTGCTGGCTGGGAAGCAGGATGCGCTTGGCGGTGGGGCGTGACAGGAGGCGCAATCGGCTCCAGGACCCGCCCTTGATCAGGCGGCCGCGCCCGGTTTTGGGCCCCCGGGGGTCGTGGCGCGGGGCCTTGCCCTGGCGCCACCAACCGGGGGCGTACCAGTCGGCCACCCACTCGGCGACGTTGCCTCCGAGATCCATGACCCCGTAGTAGCTGCGATCGAAGGGGAAGGATCCCGCCGGGGCCACCCAGTAGAACCCGTCGGCGGCGGAGCCGTGGAACCGGGGCAGCACGGGGTGCAGGGCGCCGTGATTGCAGCGGCGCTCGTGCCACCGGGCGCCCCAGGGCCAGATCCGGCCGAAGGGTCCGCGGGCCGCCTTCTCCCACTGGGCCTCGGTGGGCAACCGCTTGCCCACCCATCGGCAGTAGGCCGCCGCCTGTTTCCACGTGACGTTGACCATGGGGGCGTCAGAGCGCGAGAAGGCGCCGAGCTTGCTGGGGGCGGGCACGGCGCTGCAGCGGCCGGCCTTCACGCAGCGCGCGTACTCGCCACGCGTGACCTCCAGCCGGTCGATGCGGTAGGCCGACAGGTGCATCCGCCGCTGGGGGATCTCCTCCTGCAAAAACAGCAGCAGGCGCTTGCGGAGCTTGCCCCGTCCCTCCAGGGAGCCAAAGCGCGCCAGGGCGGCGCGCACCGCCTTGGGCGTGCTCCCCATCCGAAACCAGCCCGCGTTCACGGTGATCATGGCCGGAGGCGTGGGCCGCGTGGCCGTGATCCGCCCGGGAGACACCGGGGCGCTGGCGGCCGACGCGCTCGGCGTGGACCCCACGGCCACGAGGGCCCACCCCAGCGCGAAAGTCGCCAAGGCGGCGCCCGCCACCAGCGCCGCGCTCGGGAGCCGGTCACGCCGCGGGGGCCGGCCCCTCATGTCATCGAATGGTAAGGGCTCGCGCAAGAATAACTTCGGCATTCGGCCGCCGATCCATCCATTCTGTCTGCGTCGCTCGTCGGTTAAATACGTCAATGTAT
>CAYFWA010000931.1:0-2897 GCA_964346625.1 uncultured Myxococcales bacterium | reverse complement strand
GCGAGCCCTTACCACCGATTGGCAACGCCCGGAAGGGATGCTAAAAGCCAGGGGACGCAGTGCCTCGCGCTTCGCCTCTCTCCGAAGCCCACATTGGGCGCCCCCTCGGCGGACAGCGACCGCATGTCGCCGCGCACCGTCCGGGCCATCGCAGTCCGGGAGCGGGGTCGGGACTGACCCCCGAGAAGATGATGAACGATACGGAACACCGCCCTCATCCCTTGAACCGCGCCCTGCTCGTCTTGGTGGAGCGCGACGAGCACGTGCAGCGGCTCGAGCGCTACTTCCTGGAGCAGGCCGGCTACGAGGTGGCCTTCGCCGCAAGCGGCGAGGAGGGGCTGGCGATGGCCCGGAGGCTGGAGCCCCGGATCCTCATCACCGAGATCCTGCTGCCCGACATCGACGGGCTCGCGCTGTGTCGCCAGCTCAAGGGCGACGCCACCACCCGCGACATCGTGGTGCTGGTCTTCAGCATCCTGACGGCCGAGGATCGGGCCCTCGAGGCCGGAGCGGACGCCTTCTTGCGAAAGCCCCTGAACGACACCCTGCTGGTGAGCACCGTGGAGCGTCTGCTCGCGCGGTATCGGGAACAGGAGGCAACGGAAGGCAAGAAGGAACAGGAGGCAAGGGAACGGAAGGCTACAGGACGGAGGCCACTGACATGAAGCGCGTTAGCACCGGCAACCCGGAGCTGGACCTCATCCTGGGCGGCGGGCTGCCGCAGGGCTCCCTCAACGTGGTCATGGGCGCGCCGGGCATCGGCAAGACCCTGCTCGCCCAGCAACTCGCCTTCGCCAACGTCGATCGGGAGCGGCCGGCGGTCTACCTGTCCACCCTGTCCGAGCCGCTGGACCACGTGCTGGCCTACCTGCAGGAGACCGACTTCGCCGAGATCCATCGGATCGGCGACGGGATCCACTACGACAGCCTGGCGCCCGCCCTGCTGGCCGAGCCCGAGGCCGTGCCCGCTCGGATCCAGGAGATCATCCAGCGCTACCGTCCCGCGGTCCTCATCATAGACTCCTTCAAGGCGGTGGCCGACCTGATGCCCGACGTACAGACCTGGCGCCGGGTGGTCTTCGAGCTGGCCGGGGTGCTCGGCGCCTACGACGTCACCACCCTCTGGGTGGGCGAGTACCTGCCCACCGGCGGATACCACGACCAGCTAGAGTTCGCCGTGGCCGATGGCATCCTGGAGCTGCGCCGCCACCGGCACGGCGGCCGGGACGACCGGCTCCTGCGGGTGGACAAGCTGCGGGGCAGCGCGTTTCGCGACGGGGATCACGTCTACGACCTGTCGGAACGAGGGATGACCATCTACCCCCGGCTGCTACCGCCCCGGCGAAGCGAGGTGTCTCCCCGTGGCGACACGCCGGCGCCCATCGAGCGACTCGAGAGCGGCATCCACGGGCTCGACGACATGATCGAAGCGGGCTGGCTGCGGGGAAGCGCCACCCTGGTGACCGGCCCCTCAGGGGCGGGCAAGACCATGCTGGGGTTGCACTTTCTGCGCCGTGGGGCCGAGCGCGACGAGCCGGGGCTGCTGCTGGGCTTCCAGGAGAACCCGCCCCAGCTCCGGCGCCAGCTCGTGAGCCTCGGCTGGGACACCGACACCCTGCTGGGTCCCGGCCGGATCGACCACCTGTACCGCTCACCGGTGGAGATGCACGTGGACGTCATCTTGCGGGAGGTCTTCGAGCGCCTGGCGCAGCACCGCGTGAAGCGCGTGGTGGTGGACGCCGTGGGGGATCTGGAGCGCTGCGCCACCAGCCCCGAGCGGTTTCACGACTACCTGTATTCGTTTCTGCAGCACCTCGTCTCCCAAGAGGTCACGGTGATGCTGCTGATGGAGGTCCCCGCCGCGGCCTTGACCCGGGCCGGCGGCGGGCAGCTCCTTCACCTGCATCGGGAGGTCTCCAACATGAGCGACAACATCCTCCAGCTCGACATGGAGCTCGTGGGCTCCCTGACCCACACCATCCGGGTGACCAAGTCCCGGTCGTCGGCCCACGACCTCACGCGCCACGTCCTGAAAATCACCGACACCGGCCTGGCGGTGGAGTAGGTCATGGCCGACCGCCTGCGCGAGCTGATGGCCATCAACCGGGCCATCCTCTCCACGCTGGACGACGAGGAGGTGCTCCAGCGGGTGGTGAGCTCGGCGGTGCACCTGACCGCGGCGGACACCTGCCTGGTGCTGCTGGCCGGGCCCGACGGCCTGGGGCGCGCGGCGGCGAGCCACGGGGTCGACCCCGATCGGCTCCGGGACTTCGCGGTGTCGCTGGACGAGGATCTGGCCTCCTCACTGAAAGCAATCCTGGAGCTGGGTCCCCGAGACACCTTCCTCGCGGTGCCCATCATGGCGCAGGGGAGCATCGAGGGGGTGCTGGTGGCCCTGCGCAGGGCGCCCCGGGCCGCGGGTGCCGACTCCGGCGCCTCCGCGGTGGACAACGCCCCGGGCGAGGCCTCGGCGCCCGCCGGCGCCTCCGCGGTGGACAACGCCCCGGGCGAGGCCTCGGCGCCCGCCGGCGCCTCCGCGGTGGACAACGCCCCGGGCGAGCGCGACGTGCACGAGGAGACCATGCTGCTGTCGGCCCTGGCCGACCAGGCGGCCCTCGCCCTGGACCACGCCCGGCGTTTTCGCGAGATCCTGCGGAGCGACGCGCGCAAGGCGCGGCTGCTGATGACCATCCAGCAAAACGCCACCAGCGGGTTGATCTATCTGGATCGGCACCTGCGGGTGGCCGAGATCAACCAGATGGCCGCCCGGCTGCTGGGGTACGCGCCGGATGGGACCGGGGAGACCGGCGGGGGGGGGGGGGGGGGTCCCCGTGAAGAGCCCGCCGAGCCCCCACCCCCCGACGCCTCCGACGGGAAAGCAACCGACGGGGAAGCAT
>CAYFWA010000930.1:0-2899 GCA_964346625.1 uncultured Myxococcales bacterium | reverse complement strand
AGGGCAAAGGACGCCCGACCCAGGGCAAAGGACGCCCGACCAAGGGCAAAGGAAAGGAATGACAAATGGCCACTGCTGCTGAGCTTTTCAACGAGAAGGTTCCCACGGTCCTCGAGGAGCAGCCCGACAAGTTCAAGGGCATCAACGAGGTCTACAAGTTCACCATCACCGGCGATGACGGGGGCACCTGGACGCTGGATCTCAAGGCCGATCCCCCCACCGTGGCGGAAGGGGACACCGGCAACGCCACCTGCTCCATCGAGATCAGCATGGAGAACTTCCAGGCGCTGATGGGCAACCTGATGCTCGCCATGCAGTTCATGAGCCAGAAGAAGATGACCATCGACAACCCGATGGCGGCCATGAAGCTGCAGAAGATCTTGCCGCTGCTCAAGTAACGGCGCTTCATTCACCCTGATTCGTTCACCCTGACGGCCGGCGGGCCGGGGGGCCGCCGCCCGCCGGTCCGCCGACCGCGAAAACCCGCCCGCCGGGCCCGTCGGGATCTGCACGCCCGGCCCGCAGGGGGCGCTCCCTCCAGCACCCCGGAAGACGGGCGAGGAGGCCCAATGCCGCTTTCGCGCTCACTGAGCGGGGTCCGCGTGCTGGATCTCACCCGGCTGCTGCCCGGTCCCTTCGGGACGCAGCTCCTGGCGGATCTCGGCGCCGACGTGTGCAAGGTGGAGCAGCCGGGGATGGGGGACTACCTGCGCCTGGTGCCCCCCCTGGTGGACGGCGTGGGGGCCCGGTTCCGGGCCGTCAACCGGGGCAAGCGCTCCGTGGCGGTGGATCTCGGCACGGAGGCGGGCCGGGAGATCGTGCTCGGGCTCGCCGTCCGCTCCGACGTGGTGGTCGAGGGCTTTCGGCCCGGGGTGATGGACCGGCTCGGCCTCGGCTTCGAGGCCCTGCAGCGCGTGCGCCCGGACGTGGTGCTGTGCTCCATCAGCGGCTACGGGCAGGACGGCCCCTACCGGAAGCGAGCCGGACACGATCTGAACTACCTCGCCCTGGCGGGTCTGCTGGCGGAGATGCCGGCCCCCGGCCATCGCCACCCGGCCCCGCTGCCTGTCCAGCTCGCCGACCTGGTGGGGGGCGGCCTGTTCGCCGTGGTCTCCATCCTCGCGGCCCTGCTGCGCCGGAGCCAGGATCCCCGCCCGACGCCCCGCCACCTGGACCTGTCCATGACCGAGGGCGTGCTGGCGCTCATGGCCTCCGAGATCGCGGAGCTGCTGGCCGCGGGCGACGAGCGCCCGGCTCCCGGCCAGGGGCTGCTCTCCGGCGGACACGCCACCTATCGCCCCTACGCCACCGCCGACGATCGGTGGCTGGCGGTGGGCGCGCTGGAGCCCAAGTTCGCCACGGCCCTGGGCGACGTGCTCGGCTTCGAGGCGCGGGCCGACGAGATGCTGGCCGGTCCCGAGCGCCAGCAGGAGCTCGGCGCCCTCATCGCCGAGCGGATCCGCGCCCGTCCCCTGTCGCACTGGGAGGAGGCCTTCGCCTCGGTGGACGCCTGCGTGGAGCCGGCCCTGCGCCCCGAGGAGCTGGCCGCCCACCCCCTACACCAGGCCCGCGGCGTGTTTCGCCGCGACGCCCAGGGGCAGCTCTGTGCCGACGGGCCGGTGGAGACTCCCTGCACCCGCACCCCTCCCGAGCGCATCGCGCCCCGTCTGGGCGAGCACACCCGGCAGGTGCTCACCGAGCTCGGCTACGCCCCCGACGAGATCGACTCGCTGCTGACGAACCGGGTGGTCGAGTAGCCACTCCCCCGGCGCTTCTCATTCGTGGAGGGCGTCATCCACGGCGGACCGCAAGCGCGCGAGGGTGAAGGGCTTGTCCACGAAGTCCGCGGCGCCCAGCGCCTGCGCGCGCTCCACCTCGTCGCCCATGACCCGGGCGCTCACCACCACCACCGGGCAGGGGGCTAGGGCCTCGTCGCGGCGCCACTGGCCGAGCACGTCGAAGCCGCTGAGGGTCGGGAGCTGCAGGTCCAGCAGCAGCAGATCCGGCGGATCCGCGCGGGCTCGCTCCAGGGCGCGGAACCCGTCGGCCTCCACGTGTACCGCGTAGCGGGGGCGCAGGGCGTCGCGCAAAAGGGACGCGCAGCGCGGATCGTCTTCCACCACGAGCAGGCGGGGGCGGGGAATCGCGGGATCGTGCATAAGAGTCGTGGGTCCGTGGTTATCGGCTCAGGCGGAAGACGCCGTAGAGACCGGGGCGCATGATCCGAACCTGGAGTCTGTCGTTTGGGTGAGCCGAGATGAGCACCGTCACGTGCTCTTCCGTATTGTCAGGGGGGCTGTCCCAGCCCCCCTCCCCGCGCGAGTGAATCGCGCGGGTCCCCACCCCCAAAGGTCGCTTCGCTCCCAGCCAGAGATGGTTGCCAATCGCGGGATCGTGCATAAGAGTCGTGGGTCCGTGGTTATCGGCTCAGGCGGAAGACGCCGTAGAGACCGGGGCGCATGATCCGAACCTGGAGTCTGTCGTTTGGGTGAGCCGAGATGAGCACCGTCACGTGCTCTTCCGCCGGGTCGTCGGGCTCGAGGTAGAACAGATAGGTGGCGATGGGGTCGCCGTCGAAGGTTAGGTTTCCGAGGACGTCCTTGCCGGCGTCGGCCATGGGGATGAGGGTGGCGTCGGTGAAGCCGGCGGTGGCCTCCTGGGGGGGCGTTACCGTGACCCGGCCTTCGAGCTGGGAGCGATCGATGTCGTCGATCTCCACCGTGATCCAGGTGTCCCCGATGAACCCCTCCCGCAGGTCGGGGTGGGTGACGATCCCGCCGGTCCAGATGCCTTGGTACTCGCGGATGTCGGTGCATCCGGCGCTCGAGATCGCGCCGGAGGCGATGAGGGCGACGAGGGCGACGAGGGCGACGAGGGCGACGGGGGCGACGGGGGCGAC
>CAYFWA010000929.1:1592-2901 GCA_964346625.1 uncultured Myxococcales bacterium | reverse complement strand
AAGGTCGGATGCCTGGTGCCGAAGGTCGGATGCCTGGTGCCGAAGGTCGGATGCCGGATGCCGGATGCCTGGTGCCGAAGGTCAGAGGCCGGATGCCGGATGCCGGATGCCGGATGCCTGGTGCCGAAGGTCAGAGGCCGGATGCC
Source organism: uncultured Myxococcales bacterium (assembly GCA_964346625.1). Taxonomy (GTDB): domain Bacteria; phylum Myxococcota_A; class Polyangia; order HGW-17; family JAJRWW01; genus CAYFWA01. The sequence goes on along the minus strand of CAYFWA010000929.1, from coordinate 2,755 downwards.
GGATGCCGGATGCCGTCTGTCGTCTGTCGGGCCGCCCGAGCAGCGGCCCGACCTCAGCAACCAGGCCGAAGAGGGGGAGCCGAGGACGCGGTGTGCCGAGATTTCGGGAGATTGAGCGATATTGTGCCAGGGCGCCGTCGTTTGGCTCTAGGCGAGGCGCCCGGGGGCCGCCCCCGGGCGTCGCCGGGCCGGCGGCGTGCCCGGGGGAGGCTACAGCGCAAATGGCTCCGGGTGGGCGCCTTGACATCGCCGTTTGCGCGATGATACTCAACCATACTTGTATTTCGATCGATCGTTCGAACGAAAATTGACCTGAGCCGGGCCCCGGTGCGGCGCTAGCGGTTTCGGGCAGGATCCGTAAAAGTGACTGATAATATTGATAAAACAAGCAAGTATGATCAGAAGCTCCAAGGCATCCTGGCCACGGCGGCCCAGGTGTTCATGGAGCAGGGCTACGATCGCGCCTCCATCCGCATGGTGGCCGAGCGGGCCAAGGTCAGCGTGGCCGGGCTCTACTACTACGTGAAGTCCAAGGACGAGCTGCTGTACCTGATCCAGTTTCACGTCTTCGACGGGCTCGTGAAGCGCTTCGAGGAGGACGCTGCGGCCGTCACCGATCCCACCGAGCGCCTCTCCCTGTTCGTGCGCAACCACCTGGAGTACTTCCTGGCGCATTTGCCGGATCTCGTAGTGTGTACCCGCGAGATCGACCGGCTCGAGGGAGAGCTCAACGAGCAGGTGGACGGCCGGCGCCGCGCCTACTTCGCCCAGGCCCTGGCCGTGATCAAGGAGCTGCTCGACGATCGCGCCGAGTCGGGGACGAGCGCGGAACCTGGAACCGCAGCCGCGGAGGCGCGGCGGCCCGTGTCGGCCCGGGCGGCCACCCTCGCGCTGTTCGGCACCATCAACTGGGTGTGGACCTGGTATCAGCCCCGCTCGGGTTGGACCGCGGCGGACATGACCCGGGAGTTCGTCCACCTCTATCTCCACGGCCTGCTGGGCGGGGGGGAGCCCCAGGCCCCGGCATCGTGAGCCCTGGCGGGGGAGGGGACGGGGCGGCGGGGCCCTCGGGGCGTGAAGCTCGGCCTGGCGGCTCCGGTAGCACTGGTGGCTCCGGTGACTCCGGTGGCTCTGGTGACTCCGGCGGCTCTGGCGGCTCTGGC
>CAYFWA010000929.1:0-1492 GCA_964346625.1 uncultured Myxococcales bacterium | reverse complement strand
AGCGGCTCCGGCGGCTCCGGTAGCACTGGTGGCTCCGGTGGCTCCGGCGGCTCCGGTAGCACTGGTGGCTCCGGTGGCTCCGGTGACTCCGGCGGCTCGAGCGGCTCTGGCCGTTCCGGCGGCTCGAGCGGCTCTGGTCGGGCCGCGGGAATCAAGCGGGCCGGCAGGCTCGGGCGGCTCTGGACCCTGCTGGGTCCGGGGGTGCTGCTGGCCGCCACCTCCATCGGTGCCAGCCACCTGGTGCTGAGCCCCCGCGCCGGGCTGCTGTACGGCTCGGCCCTGCTGTGGCTGGTGCTGGCCGCGCACCTGTTCAAGTACCCCGCCTTCGAGTTCGGGCCCCGCTACGCCCTGGCCACCGGGGAGTCGCTGCTGGCGGGCTACGCCCGCGTCCCCGGCCCCCGGAACTGGGCCCTCATCGGGTTCGCCGTGTTCACGGCGCTGCAGGGCATCGGGGTGGCCCTGGCGGTGACCTCCATCACCGCGGCGGTGCTCACCGTGGCGGTGGGCGGGCTCCCTTTCGCCGTCTGGGGGGTGGTGGTGATCTCGGTGGCCGCGCTGCTGCTGGTGGTGGGGCGGTTCCCGGCCCTGGAGACCATCAACAAGCTCATGATGGCCACCCTCGCCCTGGTGACGGTGGTGGCCTTTTGCGCCCATCCGCCCGCGGCCGGGCAGTGGTCCCACCTGGTGCGCCCCACGCTGCCCGAGGGATCCATCGTGCTGGTGGCGGCGCTGGTAGGTTGGCTGCCCACCGGTATCGACGTCTCCATCTGGCACTCGCTGTGGGCCCTCGAGGTGCGGGATCGCTGGCGGCCGGTGGATTCCGAATCATCCTTGGAATCCGGCTCCAGCGTTGGTGGCCAGGAGCGGGCCAAGGCGGATCGACGGCAGACCCTGCGCAACGGTCTGCTGGACATGCGCTGCGGCTACGGTCTGTCCTTCGGCCTGGCCGTGTGCTTTCTGCTGCTCGGCGCCCAGCTCGCCAGCTCCCTCGGCACCGGCGGGGGGCCCGCGCCGTCCACCGACGGAGCGCACATGGCCGTGGTCATCTCCGAGGCCTACGCCGCGGTGCTCGGACCCTGGATCGTGCCCGCGTTTCTGGTGGCGGCTTTTTTCGCGATGTTCTCCACCACCTACGTGGTGCTCGACGGCTTCCCCCGGGCTCTGTCGGAGGCGCTGCGGCTGCTCGTGCCCGCGCGTCGTGACGGCGGTTGGTGGTCCACGCCGTACTGGGCCCTCATCGGCGGGGTGTGGCTCGCGGTGAGCGCCATCCTGCTGTTGGTGGGAGAAAAGCCCATCTTGCTCACGACCCTGGCGGCGCTTCTGAGCCTGGCCGTATCGCCGGTCTATTACTCGTTGAACTACTGGTGCGTCACGCGGGGGATCGCAGATCCGGCGCTGCGACCGTCGCGGTGGCTGCGGGGGTTGTCGTGGGCGGGGATCCTGTTCGTGTCGGCGGCGGCGGTGCTGTCGCTTTATCTGAAGCTGGGATGAG
>CAYFWA010000928.1:0-2903 GCA_964346625.1 uncultured Myxococcales bacterium | reverse complement strand
CGGCCCAGCGGGGCCAGGTTGAACGGCTCTCCCAGCAGGTGCCGCACCACCGTGGTACGGAACAGGTCGCCCAGCCGCACCGCTCCCGGCTCGGAGGGCTGGCAGCCGGCCAGGCCCTCCTCGGTGAGGTAGCGCGGATCGAAGCGCAGCCCCAGCATGCACAGCGGCCACAGGGCCGCGAGGTCCTCCACCAGCGCCGCCCCGTGGGCCAGGTCGTCCAGGTCGAGGATGGGCCGGAACCCGGTCTTTCCGGCCTCGCGCGCCGCGCCGGGCGCTCCGGCCTTCTCGGCCGGCGAGCCCTCTCCGGCCTCGGGGGTCGCCGCCGGCGCCGCGAGCTCCGGGGCGTCGAAGGCCCGCGGCAGCTCGGGAAAACGCCGCCCGAGGCCCTCCACCAGCGCGAGCCAGGGCCCCTCGAGTAAGGTGGCCCCGGTGGCCGCCAGCGACAGCCGGCCCCGCTGGTGCAGCGTGGCCACCAGGCGCTGGAGCTGCAGCTTGAGGCTGTGGCCCACCCGGAACACCGTGGCCACGGCCAGCCGCTCGAAGATCTGCGGCGCCCGCCCGGCGTCGCGCTGGGTGAGATACTCCAGCCCCAGGCTCAGCCCCCGCCGGGTCTGCCGCAGCACCTCGGCCATGTCGTCCGCGTCGCCTGGGCGCGCCAGGGTGGCCGCGGCCACGCGGTTGGTTAGGAAGGTGAACCCCTGGGTCACCCGGCGCCGATCCGCCTCGGACAGGCTGTCCAGGCACGCCTCGAGGAACGGCTCGTCCCCGCGGCCGAGCACGGGCTCGAGCAGCACGCCCCCGGCCGAGACCGGATCCCCCGGATCCGGGGGCGGCGGCGCCGGATCCGGGCTGCGCAGCTCGGCGAGCAGCCGCTCCGGGCTCACGAACTGCAGGATCTCCAGCGCGTCGGCGTAGCTCTCGTAGCCCAGGTCGGCCACCCGGCCCGCGCGCCAGCGGTACGACAGCTCCTCGAGCTCGGCCAGGGTGCCGGCCAGGGCCTCCATCACCAGCGAGCGCCCCAGCTCCGGATCCGCTTCGTAGATCCGGTTCAGCAGGCGCACCGCCAGGGAGAACCGATCGTCCTCCTCCGGGTCCCAGTCCGACGCCACCTCGCCGGTGTCCGGATCCACGGGCGGCAGGGGCAGAAGCTCGTAGAAGGTGTCCGGGGTCTGCCACCCGCCGTGGCCGCCTTCGTCCGCGTCGTAGTCCGACAGGTCCAGGATCTGGACGTACTGGCGCAGCACCACCCCCAGCAGCTCCGGGTCCAGGCCGCGCACCTTGCGCAGCAGGTCCCCCCGCTCCAGCTCCAGCAGCATCCCCAGCCAGTCCTGGGCCACCTCCAGGTCGAGGCGGTCGCGCTGCCACCAGCTCAGATCCAGAAACGCCTGGAGCTGCTCCGGCGTGGTGAGGGCCACCAGGTCCGTGGCGTCGGCCACCCCGGTCTCCCCGATGGCGAACAGCAGCTCCTGCACCGGCAGCAGGGGCACCACCTCCTCGGGCCGCTCCAGCTCGAACAGCGCGTCCGGCCGCCGCCGGATCGCCCGCGCCGTCTCCCGCGCCAGCTCCTCGAGAGCCATGGATTTCGGTTCGTCGGTGTTGCTCATCTTCGGCACCTACCCTACCTGCCCCACGCAGTCGGCGCCCTGTATAGCACGAATCCCCGCCCCCGCCTCCAGGCGTCGTTGGCGTGGTGTCGGAGTTGGGACGAACCGGGCACGTACCTTGGGGGGCGCCATGGAGAGCTCCACGTTCCGCTCCCCTCCCTGGTCTCGAGTCTGATTAGAGACACCCCGCGCGTCGGACGAGGCCGCCGGTCTCGTCGAGCACCAGCACGCCGTCGCGGGCCTGGGACAGGCGCGGCTCTCCGGTCTCGGCGGTGCGGCCCTGGAGCCGGAGCAAAAAGCACACCCGCTGCCCGTTCCAGGCCAGGGCCGTGGGCCGGAGCTGCGGCGACACCAGCCGCGCCGCGAACTCGGCCACCCCCGCGCCCAGCAGCCGGTGCGCGTGGTGATCCAGCAGCTCGCCCCACAGCGCGCCAAAGGGCGCGATCCGCGCCTCGGTGCGCGCGCCGTCCGTGCCGTACGTATCGCCTCCGCCGCCCCCGTCGCCGCCCCCGGTGGCCCCGCCGGTGGCCAGCAGCCGCAGGGGCGCGAAGGCCGGCGCCGCGCGCAGGGGCGCGTAGGTGGTGATGGACGCGCCCTCGGCCTCGTCGTCGGCCAGCACCCGGATCCACCCGTTGGCCGCGTGGGCGTTGAAGGCGTCCACCGGCTCGGCCAGCGGGTAGCGGGCCACCTCGCCGGTGACCAGGGGGCGCACCACGGTCCAGCGGTCGGCCGCCGGCAGGCCGAGCTCCAGCGGCACCACGTCCTCCCACCAGGGGAGCTGGTCCTCCTGGAGCGTCGGGTAAGTGATCGTCACCTCCACCCACCAGGCGTCCGGGTCCTCGTCGAAGCGGATCCAGTCGTAGCGCACGTCCCCGCCGGTGCCCACGTCCCAATCGGCGAGCACGGTCAGCACTTCGCCGCCGGGACCGGTGGCGTGCTGTCGGTCCCGTACCGCAGGGTGGTGATCCACCCCGTCGATGCGCAGCCGCGGCCCCAGCACGGCCAGGGGCGCGAGCGCCGACTCCCCGCCGCCCGCCGGGGCGGGCGCCCAGCCGTCGCCGGCGGCCGAGTCCGGGGTCATGGCCGGCGCGCCCTCGGACAGCGCCGCCGTGGCGTCCCCCGCCAGCGTGCCCACCAGCCAGCGCCGCTGGTCGTCGGGCGACGACAGGGTCCGCGCTGCCGGCGGGTCGTCGCCCCCGCCCGGCGCCTCGCTCGCCAGCTCCCGCTCCACCGGCACCAGGAACGTCGCCGGCTCCGCGTCCAGGTTCACCGCCGCCCCTGCGCCGTCACCGCCGCCCC
>CAYFWA010000927.1:0-2905 GCA_964346625.1 uncultured Myxococcales bacterium | reverse complement strand
AGCCGGGATGGATCGGCGGCCTGAACGATCAGATAATTCGTGATCGGGGCCTTACAGCCCGGTCCCCTGACATCGATCCCCTACATCGATCGACACCCCAGGCAAAGGAGCCGACCTGCGCATGAGTCACCCCTCGATCGAAGCGCTCACCCAGATTCGAAAACAGGCGGGCCCCCGCCAGACCCCTGGATTGTCCGACGAGGAGATCCAGAGGTTTGTCGAGCGGGATCCGCGCCTTGTCCAGGCCATCGCGCTGGCGGCCGACACCCGCCGGCTGCTGCAGGAGGAGGTCCCCGAGCTGCTCGGCCTCGACGAGGCGGAGCTTTGCCAGCGGCTGCAGCAGGACTACGAGAGCTTCTACCCCGACGCGGGGACCATGCCCTACGTGCCCCTGGGAGCTGCCGGCTCCTGGATCGTCACCACCCATGGGGCGGTGATCCACGACTCGGGCGGCTACGGCATGCTCGGCCAGGGCCACGCTCCCCCGGAGCTGCTGGCGAAGATGGCCGAGCCCTGGGTGATGGCCAACGTCATGACCCCGAGCTTCAGCCAAAAGCGTCTGGCGGATCGGCTGCGGCGCGAGATCGGGCGCAGCCAGGGCGCCTGCCCCTTTTACCGCTTCATCTGCATGAACAGCGGGTCCGAGGCGGTGGCCGTGGCCGCCCGCATCGCGGACATCAACGCCCGCCGCCAGACCGACCCCGAAGGCCGCTACGCCGGCTGGACCATCCGCCGCCTGTCGCTAAAGGAGAGCTTTCACGGGCGGACCACGCGTCCGGCCCGGGCCTCCCACTCCACCCGTGCCCTGTACGAATCCCACCTCGCCTCCTTTCGGGACGTGGACGATGATCTGGTGGTGGTGGCGCCCAACGACGTGGACGGGCTGCGCGAGGCCTTCGCGCAGGCCGACCGGGAGCAGGTCTTTTTCGAGGCCTGCTATCTCGAGCCGGTGCTCGGGGAGGGGACGCCCGGCCTGGGGCTCAGCCGCGAGTTCTACGACGCGGCCCGCGCCCTCACCGCCGAGCGGGGCATCACGCTCATCGTTGACTCCATCCAGGCGGCGATCCGGGCCCACGGTTGCCTCAGCATCGTGGACTATCCGGGATTCGAAGGGTGCGCGCCGCCGGATCTGGAGACCTACTCCAAGGCCCTCAACGCCGGGCAGTATCCGCTGTCGGTGCTGGCGCTGCGCGAGCCCATGGCCGAGCAATACGTCAAGGGCATTTACGGAAACACCATGACCACCAACCCCCGTGCCCTGGAGGTGGCCTGCAGCGTGCTCGACGCGCTCACTGACGAGCTGCGGGCCAACATCCGGGACCGCGGACGGGAGCTGGTGGACAAGCTCGAGGCGCTGGGCCGCCAGCACCCGGACGCCGTCCGGGGGGTGAGCGGGACGGGCCTGATGGTCAACGTGGAGCTTCACGCCGAACGCTACCCCGTCACCGGCGAGCACGGCTTCGAAAAGTGGCTGCGGCGCCACGGCGTGTCCATGATCCACGGGGGGAAAAACGGGCTGCGCTTCACGCCGGCCTTCGACATTCGCTCCCCCGAGGTGGACCTCATCGTCCGCCGGGTCGAGCAGGGGCTGCAAGCGCTGGGTTGAGCCGGCGCGCCGCCTTGTTTTGCCCCTGGAGCTCGTGGAGCGCCACTCGCGCTCGAGCCTCGGGGGCCCGCTAGCGGGTGAACGACACCCAGGTACCCCGCTTATTGAGCCGGGCGTGCCAGCCCTTGGGCAGCCGGGGCGCGGTGAACCGAAACAGCCACCGGGCGTCGGCAGGGGCGAGGTTGGTGCAGCCGTGGCTCTTGGTGTTGCCGAACTTGTCGTGCCAGTAGGCGCCGTGGATGGCGTACTTGCGGTGGTAGAACATCGTCCAGGGCACCTCCTCGATGTAGTACCAGCCCTTTTCGGGATCGGGCCCGCGCATGGTGACGCTGAGGTGCTTGGCGTAGACGCGATACAGCCCGGTGGGCGTGTCGTGGGGGGGCTTGCCGCTGGAGATCAACGACGCGTACACGGGCCGATTGCCCCGATAGGCGGTGACGGTCTGCTGGCTCAGGTCGAAGTGGAGCCACTTGGCGTCAGCGGGCACCCGGGAGGGCCGCGGGTGCTTGCGGACCACCCGCACCGCCGTGGTGGGCAGGTGCCGCTCGTCCGGCGTTACCACCCAGGCCCGGCCCTGGCGCCGGAGGATCCGCGCCACCCGGACGCGGTCGTAGCGCGTAAGCTTGCCCGTGACGGCGAGCTCGCCATGGCGGGCGCCGTAGACCTTCGCCTGTGGCGGCAGCACGAAGGCCAGCGGCAGCCGGTGCTCGGCATCCAGCACCTGTCCCCGCAGCCCAGAGGGCGGAAACGGCTCGAGATCCTCGCGCCGGACGTACTCGCCGCGGATGGTCTGCAGGTAGCGCCTCCCTCCGTGGGTGATCTCGCGCGCCTTGGCCAGAAAGTACGCCCCGGCCATTCGCCGCAGCACCACCCGGGGCCACGACGACACGCCCGCCACCGCCTTGGCGATACGGCGGGCCTCCGCGCCGGTGGGCAGCCGTCGCAGCATGGGGGCCCGGCGGCGCAGCGACTTGTAGTACGCGTAGGGGCGAGCGCGGTCGACTCGCGCGGCGGGCTGGCGATAGGGGGCGCGCGGCGCCCGGCCCACGGCGAAGCCCCAGCTCGTGCACAGGTAGCCGCCCCCCGCCGTCTCGTACCAGTGTCCGTGACGGCAGCCGTAGCCGCCGCGCACCCGCCGGCGCACCCCGATGCGTCGTCCGCGGCGCACCAGGCCCACCACGCCCGAGCGTCGGTTGGGTCGCGCGAAGATGTCGGCGTCGAGGTGGCGGCGGTGAAAGCGCGGGTGGGCGAGCGCCTGCAAGCCCGCCGACGGCCGGGCGCGGGGCCGGGCGCGGGGCC
>CAYFWA010000926.1:0-2926 GCA_964346625.1 uncultured Myxococcales bacterium | reverse complement strand
CGCCGCACTGTGGACAACGGCCAGAGCCGCGCCAGCAGTCAACATTTCATTTCATTTCATTTCATAAGTGCAGTACAAATCCCGTTGAGAAATTCGGACAGAACCGAAAAAAGGACCCCAGTCCCCCGGGCAGCTAGAACACTTCGAGGGAAGCGCCTTCTGCGGGCTTGAATATCCAATTTCGTCTTTTATAGCCATACCCCGAACGGGGGACCTGCCGTTCCCACCAGGGGCGCCCATTTTCCGACAAAACTGACCGAGTATTTCCATATATGATCCGGGCCCGGTTGCGGCGCGTCAGGGGGATCCTTACGGTCTGACTCGAGTTTCGACCTTCTGTCTGCTGCGAACGGCCGAAATCGCGACGAAAGAAGGGCGAAACTCGAGTCTGAGCTCGAATCTCATCGCCCGCTCCCTAAGGGGCCACCGCTTGGTCGGGAAAGGATCCACCATGAGCGAACGCAACAACAATCCACCGCCGGCTGCCGGGAATCAGGCCACCGCAGACGAGGCCATTGCAGACGAGGCCTCCGCCTCTGCGGGACGCCCCACCAACCGTTTGGCCGCCGAAAAGAGCCCATACCTGCTGCAACACCGCCACAACCCCGTGGACTGGTACCCCTGGGGAGACGAGGCCTTCGCCGCGGCGGCCGCGGCGGACAAGCCGGTGTTTCTGTCGGTGGGCTACGCCACCTGCCACTGGTGCCACGTGATGGAGCGGGAGTCCTTCGAGCACGAGGGCACCGCCGCCCGGCTCAACGAGGTCTTCGTCCCGGTGAAGGTGGATCGCGAGGAGCGGCCCGAGGTGGACGACCTGTACATGACGGTCTGCCAGCTCATGTCCGGCCGGGGCGGCTGGCCCCTCACCGTGCTGCTCACCCCCGATCGCCGCCCCTTTTTCGCCGGGACGTACTTTCCGCGCGAGTCGCGCTTCGGACAGGTCGGGCTGCGGGAGCTCATCGACCGGGTGGAGACCCTGTGGCGCGACCAGCGCGAAAACGTGCACCGGTCGGCCGAGACCCTGGTGTCGGCGCTGAAGCAGGAGAGCCGGCTGCGGGGCGGCGAAAAGTTGGAGCCGGGCATTCTCGAGCGGGCCGGGCTGCAGCTGGCCAAGCGCTACGATCCCGAGCACGGCGGCTTCGGGGGCGCGCCCAAGTTTCCCACGCCCCACAACCTGCTGTTTTTGCTGAGGCTGGCCCAACGCAGCGGAGAGGCCGCCCCGCGGGACATGGTGCTCGAGACCCTGGAGGCCATGCGCCGCGGTGGCGTGTTCGACCAGCTCGGCTGGGGGTTTCACCGCTACGCCACCGACGCCCGGTGGCATCTGCCCCACTTCGAGAAGATGCTCTACGATCAGGCGCTTTTGGCCCTGGCCTATCTCGAGGGCTACCAGGTCTCGGGGGAGGCGACGCACCGAGAGACCGCCGAGCAGATCTTTTCGTACGTCCTGCGTGACCTGCGCGGGCCTGCCGGCGAGCTGTACACGGCCGAGGACGCCGACAGCGAGGGCGAAGAGGGGCGCTTTTACGTCTGGACCGAGGACGAGCTGCGCGCCGCGCTCGACGGCCCCACCGCCGAGCTGGCCCGGCGCGCCTGGGGCGTGGAGGCCGAGGGCAACTTCGCCGACGAGGCCTCCGGCCAGAGGACCGGGGCCAACGTCCTGTACCAGGCGGTCCCCCTCGAGCGGCTGGCCACCGAGCAGGGCCTGGCGCCCGAGCAGGCCGCCGCGCTGCTGGAGCAGGCCCGCGAGCGGTTGCTGGAAAAGCGCGCCCAGCGTAGCCGGCCGCTGCTCGACGACAAGGTGCTCACCGATCTCAACGGTCTGGCCATCGCCGCCCTGGCCCGCGGGGCGCGGGTGCTCGCCGAGCCCGCCTACGCCGAGGCCGCCCGACGCTCGGCGCTGTTCGTCAACGAGCGGCTGCGGCGCCCCGACGGGCGGCTGCTGCACCGCTACCGCGACGGCGAGGCGGCCATCGACGCCTACCTCGACGATCACGCGTTTTTCATCTGGGGTCTGCTCGAGCTGTACGAGGCCACCTTCGATCCGGCCTACCTGCGCCAGGCCGTCGAGCTGCAGGCGGTGCAGGACGCCCACTTCTGGGACGAGGAGGGCGGGGGCTATTTCCTCACCGCCGATGACGGCGAGCCGGTGCTGCTGCGCCGCAAGGTGATCCACGACGGGGCGGTGCCGGCGGGAAACAGCGTGGCCGCCCTGAACCTGCTGCGCCTGTCGCGGATCACCGCCGAGCCGGCGCTCGAGCAGCGCGCCCAGGAGCTCCTGCGCGCCCTGTCCAAGGGGGTGTCGGCCCTGCCAGCGGCCCACACCTTCCTGCTTTGCGCCCTGGACTTCGGCCTCGGCCCCACCACCGAGATCGTGGTGGCCGGCGAGCCCGACGCGCCCGACACGGCGGCGCTTTTGCAGGTGCTGCGCGCGCCGTACCTGCCGCGCGCCGTGCGCCTGCTGCGCGACGCCGATCGGGGACCGGAGCTGGACCGGCTCACGGGCGGATTCACCGCAGAGCTGCTGCCCCGCGGCGGCGCCACCGCCTACGTGTGTCAGGGGCATCGATGTGACCAGCCGGTCACCGACGCCGAGACCCTGCGGCAGCGGTTGCGCCCCGAAGAGCCGTAAGGCCCCGATCACGAATAACCTGATCGTTCAGGCCGCCGATCCATCAATTCTGTCTGCGTCGCTCGTCGGTTTAATACGTCAATGTATGAACTAGGACCGACCTTTGGTCGGTCCGTTACCGGCGCTGTAATAATCCAGCTTGCTGGATTATTACAGCAAGCCGGTCGCCCTCCTCGCTTCTTGACAGCATTGCGCCTCGACGCCCTCGGTGCGTCGAACTTATTCTTGCGCGAGCCCTAAGGCCCCGATCACGAATAATCTGATCGTTCAGGCCGCCGATCCATCCCGGCTGGC
>CAYFWA010000925.1:0-2932 GCA_964346625.1 uncultured Myxococcales bacterium | reverse complement strand
CGCACCGAGGGCGCCGAGGCGCAATGCTGTCAAGAAGCGAGGAGGGCGAATACATGGACGTATTTAACCGACGAGCGACGCAGACAGAATTGATGGATCGGCGGCCTGAACGATCAGATAATTCGTGATCGGGGCCTAAGATCCCCCCACCGCCTCAAGACGACATGACGCCGGCGGGGCCCGGCGCCCCCCCTCCGCGTCAAGACGACGCGGTCTTTTCCAGTCGCCAGAGGCTGTTGGTGAGACGCTCCACGGCCTGTCCCAGATAGCGCCGGTAGGTCCCGAAGGAGAGGTTGAGCTCCGCCGCGGCCACCACCTGCTTGGCCACGGGCCGAAAGTAGGTCTTTTCCAGGATGCGAAACAGCACCTCGTCCCGCTCGCTTCGCGAAAACTCTCGCGCCTGCTCCTCGATGATCCGCAGCAGCACCTCGACCCGCTCCAGCTCGGTCTGCGATGCAGGGCTGCGACTCCGCACGAGCCGCAGGTCGAGCAGCGGGCTTTCGCGGAGCAGATCCGGGCGCTGAAAGCGGCGCAGCGCCTGCTTCAAGGCGGCCTGGAGCTCCGCGCGAGGCAGACCCGGCGCTCCCGGGTTGGGGGGGGCGTTGTATCCCAGCGACAGCAGGATGCTCTGCTCGGACCACCGGGAAACGGACTCCGTCCGGAAGTCGTGGCCGAAGATGCCGTAGCGGTGCGCGCCCAGGGAAAAGTCGCCCGCGGGGAAGTGCCGGATCCGGGAGGCCGCGGTGAGCGGGATCCACCGCTCGGGGCTCTGATGGACCGCGAACATGAAGGACAGCTCCGGCGTCGCGAGCACCCGCTCGATGATCTGCAGGAAGATCCGGCTCTGGAGCTCCGAGATGTCCTGGTAGGACTCCGCGGTCATCCAGTAGCGATAAAGCAGCGTGGGCTCGGCCGGATTCAGCCGCTGCTGCTCGGTCAAGGTCTGGTAAATGGGCTGCACGCCGGGATCCGCTTCGGCGTCCTGCGCCGAGATCCGGTGCAGGTCCAGCATCATCGAAAACCCCTGCGGAGGCTGGCCCGGTTCGGCGTACACCAGGGTCTCGGCCCCCCGCTGCCGCCAGTGATCCAGGGGGCCCAGGGAGGCCTCCCCCTCGTGCTGGCGCACCATCTGCCGCAGGGCGGGCCAGTGCTCGTCGCGGGCCGGCGACCCCTGGACGTCCCCCAGGCTCCCGGCGGCGTAGATGCGCTCGGGCCGAATGCTGGCGTTGGCGATGATGAAAAGCAGGTCCGCGATCTTCTGCCGCCTCGGCGGCCCCACGAGCTGCTCGAGCTGGCCCAGCTCGCTCTGGATCACCCGCGTGACGAAGATCCGATAGAGCTCCGCGTCCCGCCACCTGAGGTCCGCGCGCAGCACGTCGTGCACCAGCTCGTGCAGCACGACGCCCCCGGTCCCGTGGCGGGTGAACGACAGGCCCTGCAGCCAGTCGAGCAGCGACGCGGCCTGGTCGTCTGGCACCTGCAGCGCGCTGGCGATCAGCCGCTGGTTGCAGGCCCCCACGATGGAGTTGAGCCACAGGGCCTGGCGGTGCGGGTAGTCGGGCACGTCGCGGACGAACTGCTCCAGCAGGAGCTGAACCAGATCCGGGGAGCGATCGAAGGGCAGCTCGGCCTCGGGGGCCTGCAGCAGCATGTCCGCGATGAGCGACAGGGTCAGGGGGTGGCCGTGGGTGACCCGCCGGACCTCCTCGCGCCGTCCCGGCGCCACGCCGCGAGTCGATAGATAGGCGTGGGTCTCCTCGGCAGAGAAGTCCTGCAGCCGGACCACCCGAATCAGGGGCTTCCAGCCGGGATCTGCCAACCAGCGCGGGTCTGGCGGCTCCCGGCCCGACAGGACGATCCGCAGCGACGCGGGCAGCTCGGGCAGCAACTGCCGCGTCAACCAGCCCTGGAGCCTCCCGAGGTGCTCCAGCGCGTCCAGGACGAGGAGCCCCGGCGTCTCGTCGGGCCAGGCGCCGAGCGGGGCCTCCTCGGGCAGATCGAGCGCCTTCCGGACGGCGGCGACGATGGTCTCTGGCTCCGGCTTGACCCGGTCCAGGGAGACATACCCCACCCGAGACCCCTGCTTCGCGGCGCGGGTGGCTCCCTCCCGCACCAGCATGGACTTGCCCACCCCAGCCGGGCCGTGAACGAAGAGCAACCGGGAGCCGGAGTCTCCCTGCAAGAAAGTATTCACCAGGGCGAGCTCTTCGGCCCGTCCCACCAGCGCTCGCGAACGGGTGCTACGAAGCTCGTCCGCCATAGGGCTCTGGTCGACCATCGACATCCTCGCTACTCGTCCCGACGACAGGTCTCCGTCGAGATGATGGTTTCCGTCCAGGTGAAGGGCTCCCGCCGCAAGCTCCCCGGTCCACTCCGAGACTCTCCCAGATCCGAGACTCTCTCAGAAATGTTCGCGGGGGGCAATCAGCGCTGACGCATGACCGGGCCGTGGGCGTCCGTAGACGCCCACGCGAGCGAATGGTGAGACCACCGAATTCACCGGATCGAGACTCGGGACCAATTGCGGTGCGAGGGTCGCCGCGCGGCGACCCTCGCACCGGGCCGCCGCCGTCGGCGATCGGGCCTCCACAGTCCCGAAAAATCGGATACTATCGGGCGGACCGCGAAGCCCCGACCTGACTCGGATTTCGCCAGCCCACGGAGTGGGAAGGCTCCATCCCATGAACGAATCCCAATCCCACGGCTCCTACTCACCGGCTCAGCGCGTGCGGCTGTGTCTCACCTGCGGCGCCGCCCTGGAGGCCCCGCTGGCCGGCGGGGATCTGACTTGCGGGCGCTGCAGCACCGCCGTGAGCATACCCCCACACGCTCTCACGCCGCTCGGAGAGCCGCCCGGAGAGCCGCTCGGAGAGCCGCCCGCGGCGCAGCCGGCCGATGCCGGCGCGTCCGGGGAGAGGGGGGCGACCCCACC
>CAYFWA010000924.1:0-2932 GCA_964346625.1 uncultured Myxococcales bacterium | reverse complement strand
GGGGCAGCGGCGGGCTCTACAGCGGGCGCCGCCGCCGGGGCCACCGCCACCGCCACCGACGCCCCGCCGCTGGGCGGGCTGACCTTCGTGCTCACCGGGACCCTGTCCCGCCCCCGCAGCGCGGTGAAAAAGGAGCTCGAGACCGCCGGAGCCAAGGTCACCGGGAGCGTCTCGTCCAACACCGACTACCTGGTGACGGGAGACAAGGCCGGCGGCAGCAAGCGCCGCGCCGCCGACAAGCACGGCGTCCCGGTGCTCGACGAGGCCGGCCTGCAGCACCTGCTGCAGCAGAAACCGCCCGGCGACGCCTCGACAAAACCGCCGCCCGATGCCAAGGATCCAGAGGATCCCGACCCCGAGACCGAGCCCGAGCCAGACCCCGAGCTCGACCCCGAGTCCGCGCCGGACGGAGGCCAACGCCGGCTCTTATGAGCGGTGCGCTGCGCTGCGCTGCGCCGCGGCACGCGGCGGCGCAGCGCGGCGCGGCGCGATGTGCCGCCACGCCGATCCCGCGACATCCCGCGCCAGCGCGAGGCACCGGGCGCCCGGAGTCGATGATCGAGACGATAGAAAAGATGACAACCGACCGTGAGGAGCGACCCATGAGCGATGACATCCGCTACCAGAAGACCCCCCGGCGCCGGCGACCCAAGACCGAGCCCCAGCTCCGCGAGGAGGTCATCGGGGTCTGCGGCATGCTGTGGCAAAAGGGGTTCGTGTCCGCCACCGATGGCAACGTGAGCGTCCGCCTCGACCGGGATCGGTTTCTGTGTACGCCCTCGGGCTTCTCCAAGGGGCTGCTGCGGCCCGAGCAGCTCGTGGTGGTGGGCTGGGACGCCGAGCCGGTGGGACCCCGCTACGGCGCGGCCGCCGAGCTTCTGCCCTCCAGTGAGATGCTCACGCACCTGGAGGCCTACCGGCGACGGCCGGACATCGGGGCCGTGGTGCACGCCCACCCCCCCGTGGCCGTGGCGCTGTCCATCGCCGGCATCAGCCTGGCGCGCTGTCTGCTCCCGGAGGTGGTGCTCGCCTACAGCCTGATCCCCACCGCCCGCTACGCCACCCCGTCGAGCACCCAGGGTGCCGAAGCCATCCGGGAGCACATCGAGCGCTACGACGCCATGGTGCTCGAGCGTCATGGCAGCCTCACGGTGGGCGAGACGGCCGTGGACGCCTACCTCAAGCTCGAGAAGCTCGAGGCCACCGCCGAGATCACCCGGACGCTGGCCACCCTCGGCCAGACCCAGCAGCGAGATCTTCCTCCCGAGGAGGTGGCGCGCCTGGTATCCTGGCGGCAGCGCCAGGGCCTGGTGAGGCCGGGCCAGTCGGAGGACCTGTGCGCCGCCTGCGGCCTGTGCCCCACCGACAAGCCGCCAGCCTGACCGACCACGAGTCGCGCGGTGCGCAGCGGGGCCACCACTCCCCTCGGAGCTGCGTGGGTAAGGCAGCTGATCAAAACTAGTTTGCCAAGTTGGCGCGCGAGGCGCGCGGCTGGCAAGGCGCGACGATGGCGCGTACTGGGCGTACGCAACGGAGGAGCAACGCAGCCAGCCGCGATGGATCGCGTGCCAGATGGTGAATTAATTTTGACCAGGGCCCTAAGGCCCCCGGGCCGGCTTTCCTTCGAGGAACTCGAGGAGGTAGCATGCCATGAGCGTCAGGTGTCCGCGCTGCGGCCGCGAGGACGACGGCTCGTCGTACAACTGCCCCCACTGCTTCGCCATGCTCCACCCCGAGCTGAAGCAGCCGTCGAAAAAGGAGCAATTGGATCGCTACGGCGATCACACGCCTGGCCCGGTGGGACGCGCCCTCGGCCGCCTGGGGCAGCGGCTACGCCGCCGCCGCGACCCGGACACCGATCCCGGCGCGCCCGCCTTCGACCCGCAGGGGGGGCCTCCCGGCGCCAGGGCCGGCGCCGGCGCCGGCCCTGGCGCCGGCGGTCCGTCGGCCCATCCCTACGCCTCCCCCGGGGCGCCGGGGCCCGCCCCCCATCCTCAAGCCCCGCCGCGTCGCCCCATGGGCGAGCCCGATCCGCCGAGCTACCTCTGGCAGTCCATCCTGGCGACCCTGCTTTGCTGCATGCCTCCGGGCATCGTGGCCATCGTCTACTCGGCGCTCACGATCTCGGCCCTCGGCCGCGGCAACTGGCACGAGGCCAAGGTGAGCTCCGACCACGCCCGCTTCTGGCTGTCCATCGCGATGGTGGGCTTTTTCGTTGTGCTGATCCTGGTCCTCGTGATGATCCTGTCGGGCGGTGGGCGCCTGGTGACGGTGACGAGGTGACGAGGTGACGAGGTGACGAGGTGACGAGGTGACGAGGTGACGAGGTGACGAGGTGACGAGGTGACGAGGTGACGCTTCGAGGCAGGGTCGCCATTGCGGTGAGCCGCGGCGCGGGTCCCGGTCCCGGACGCGCCACCTGGACGCGGGACCTCCCGTGGCTCCTGGGCGGCCTGGCGGTGCTCGCGGTGGTGTTCTGCTTCGACCCGGCCCAGGCGGACTTCTACCCGCCCTGCCCGCTGCGCTGGGCCACGGGCTGGCGCTGCCCGGGCTGCGGCTCCGGCCGCGCCGTGCACCAGCTTTTGCACGGCCACCTCGGCGCCGCCTTCGGCCTCAACCCGGCCCTGGTGCTCGCCCTGCCCGCCGTGGGGCTCGGCCTCGGCGCCCTGGCCTGGACCCGCTGGAGCGGCCGCCCCCTGCGGCGCGTCTGGCCCCGCCAAAGCGGCTGGGCGGTCCTGCTCGCCCTGCTGGCCTGGACCGTCGGGCGAAATCTATGACCCGATAATTGCGCGAAAAAGATCACTTGCGGCTAACTCCGCCCCGCCGTTTCATCTTCAGACCAGCGAGGTATATGTCTGGAGCGTCCAGTCGGCTCTCACCGCGTAGCTTGCGCTCCCGGAAGATTCCCACCTCAAGAAGGTACTCAACTAGC
>CAYFWA010000923.1:0-2933 GCA_964346625.1 uncultured Myxococcales bacterium | reverse complement strand
CCCGAAAAACCGCGCTTTTTCGGGGCGAGGGGGGATGGGACATCCCCCCTGAACAATTACCGGAGGCCTCGAGCGACATCGACCAGGCCCTGGGGTCCCCCGCGGAGCACACGGCCGCCCGGTGGGCGCAGGTGCTCGCGGCGCGGCAGTGTCTGGTGATGGCACGCGGGCGCTGCCCGCGCGCGAGCTACGCCCTGCAGAGCCGGCTGCTGGCGGCGCGGATGCTGCGGGCCGAGCCGGTGGCGCGGCTGCTCACCGAGGTCACGGACCTGCTCGAGGGCGCCCAGGAGCGCGTGCAGGAGCTTTCCCGGCCGCTGATGTCCGAGGACACGGTGGTGCTGGGCACGCGCGTGTACGAGGCCGAGGATCTGCTGCGGTGCCTCTATACCGAGGACGTGCTCACCGGGCTGCTGCGGGTGATCCCGGCGCGGGATCCGGAGGCGGTGGCGGCCCAGCGGCGCCGGCTGGAGCAGCTCCGCCGGGAGCTGCGGCTCACCCTGCTCGGCCAGGCGGGCGATTCGGAGGCGGGTCCTGGCTGGCGCCGCCACGCCCTGCGCCTGTCGGCCGTGCTCACCCAGTGCGTGCCCGATGACCCGCTGGGCCGCCCGAGCGCCCCTCGCTCGGCAGGGTTCGAGCACCTGGTGGCCCTGCCCGATCTCTTGCGCGGTTGGGGGGGACGTGAGGACGCGGATGCGCCGAGCGCTGGCGTGGAGGGGAGCAAGGAGCCGACGGAGGTCCTCGAGCCCGCCCTGGGGAGGGCGCTGGACGCCGTGCTGTCCGCGGGCACCCCCGGCAGCGGCGACGCCCTCGCCACCCTGCTGCTGTGGGCGCGGGACGCCTCCGCCGTGCGCCGTCTGCTGCCCCACCTCGGGACCAGCGGCGCGCTGGAGCGCGTGGAGCGGATCGCCCGGCTGCTCGAGGGCGTGCCCCCGGCGGACGTGGCGGCCGAGGAGCGGCTCACCGCGCAGCTCGTGGCCACCGAGGATCTGCTGGACGTGGTGCTCGAGGAGACCGCCTTCGCGGCGCCCCGCATCGGCGATGCGCTGCAGGAGCTGCGGCGCCACGTGCGCACGGCCTCGGGCCACGAGCGGTTGATCTCGTTCATGACCCCGGTGCGCCGATCCCTGGAAGAGGCGGCCGAGCCGCTGCTGGTGGTGCTGGCCCGCGATCTGGGCGCCCTGCGACGCATCGCCCAGGAGGGCGCCTCCCACGCCCGCCTGGTGGCCCTGCGGGCCCTCGGGGCGCAGGAGAGCGCCCTGGCGGCGGAGGCGGGGCAGCAGGTGAGCCACGCCACCCTGGACAGCGCCTCCTTCGAGGCCGAGGGGGTGGTGCTCGCCGAGGAGGTGGGGGACGCGGTGCGGCGGGGCGCCGCCGCGGGGCCGGAGGCCCGAGCCGAGCGCTCGGAGGCCCTCGGGGAGGCGGCCGCCGGCCTGCAGGAGCTCTCCGCGCACGTGCGCGAAGGGGTGCCGGGGTGCTTCGGCGCCCTGCTCGCCGGGTTGCTCGAGAGCTGGGCGGCCCTGATCACGCAGCGGCGGGAGCAGACCGGCGAGGAGCCCGCCCACCCCCTGCTCATCGATCGGTTCCGGATCGAGCGGCTGCTGGGGGAGGGGGGGATGGCCTACACCTACCTGGCCCGGGATCCGGACCTGGAGCGGAGCGTGACCCTCAAGGTCATCAAGCCCGAGATCCAGCAGCGCCCGGAGCTGCGCCGGCTGTTCGCCGCGGAGGCGAAGGCTCTGGCGGCGCTGCCGCCGCACGCGCACGTGGTGCAGGCCTTCGAGTACCTGGACGCCGCCTCGGGGCCATGCCTGGTCATCGAGTACGTGGACGGGGAGTCCCTGGTGGACCTCATCCCCGAGGGGGGCATGCCGATCAAGGCCGGGCTGGATCTGGCGGTGGCGGCGGCCCAGGGGCTGCACCACGTGCATCGACACCACCTGGTGCACCTGGACGTGAAGGCGGAAAACGTCATGGTGACCCGGGAGGGCACCCCGAAGCTCATCGACTTCGGGCTGGCCCAGCGCGACAACGCCGGCCGGGAGAGCAAGACGGTGCTGGGCACGCCGGTGTACATGAGCCCGGAGCAGGCCCTGGGTCGGGCCCTCGGGCCCGCCTCGGACGTCTACTCCTTCGGGGTGCTGCTCTACGAGCTGTTTACCGGCGAGGTCCCCTTCGACGACGCGGATCCCCGCGAGATCCTCAAGGCGCACGTGAAGAAGCCGCCGCCGGCCCTGTCGGTGCTGCGTCCGGATCTGCCCGACGGGCTGGTGCTGCTGGTGGCCGACACCCTGCAGAAGTCCCCGGACCACCGGCCCTGGATGGTGGAGGTGGCCAGCCGATTGGCCCGCATCCAGAGCGGCCTTCAGCCTGTCGAGGGGGAGCGCTCCGACCTGGTCCGCCGGGAGATCGCGGTGCTCTGCGTGGCGTTGCAGGGGCTGGATCTGGACGGGGCGCCCCCGGACGACACCGCGCGGATCGTGGAGGGCTTCCTCGGGGCGGCCGCCGAGATCGTGACCAGCCTGGGGGGGCGCGTGGACGCCACGGTGGGAGAGCGGGTCTTCGCGGTGTTTGGCTACCCGCGCGACGACGCCCAGGCGGTCATCCACGGCGTGCGCGCCGCGGCGCAGCTCGATCGGCGGCTGCAGCGGCTGCACGAGGGGGTGCGCGTGTCGGGGGGCGTCGCCAGCGGCCAGGCCCTGGTGGGGCAGGTGCGGGGGGATCCCACGGACGCCACCGTGCTCGGGAGCCCCCTGTGGCACGCCGCCCGCCTGGTGGACGAGGCCGGGGACGGCGCCAGGGTGCTGGTGGACGAGCCCTCGCTGGAGCGGATCCGGGGGCTGGTTACGGTGGGCAAGCGCCGAAACCTGCGAGGGTTCGGCCGCGCCTGGGACGTGGCCCTGGAGGTCGGCGCCACCGGTTGATCGGGCCGTTCA
>CAYFWA010000922.1:0-2934 GCA_964346625.1 uncultured Myxococcales bacterium | reverse complement strand
GGCACCCCCCCGCCACCGCCAACCCCATCCCCACGGGGGGCTCCTCGTGATGGGGAGGGTGCCCAGCGGAGGAGCAGGACGTGGGGATGGGGTTGGCGGTGGCGGGGGGGTGCCGTGGGCTTGGCGGCCGTGGTCCTGGTGTGGGGCGGGGTCACCGGCTGCGGTGAGGACGAAAAGCCCGCCCCCAAGGGTGGGGCGGCGGTGGCCACCCTGCAGGTGGTGCGGCCGGCGGTGTCGGTGGTGCGCGGGGACGAGCGCTCGCGGGCGACCTGGTCGGCGCGGGTGGGCGCCGGGGATCGGGTGGAAACCGAGCGGGGACGGGCCTGGCTGCACCACGACGGCGGCCTGCGAGCCCTGCTGGGTGATGGCGTCGCCGTGCGGGTGGGGGCCAAGGGGCTCTCCCTGGAGCGCGGTCGGATCTGGGTGGAGGCGCCGGCCGGGGCGCCGGGGACGGTGACCGTGGGCGAGGCCCAGGTGAGCGCCAGT
Organism: uncultured Myxococcales bacterium; assembly: GCA_964346625.1. GTDB lineage: Bacteria > Myxococcota_A > Polyangia > HGW-17 > JAJRWW01 > CAYFWA01. The sequence goes on along the minus strand of CAYFWA010000922.1, from coordinate 2,448 downwards.
CGGGCGGGCTTCGAGGTGCGCCAGGCGCGCCGGGCGGCCGGGGCGGGCAAGGACGCGGCCCCGCCGCGAGTGCTGGTGGCCCGCGGACACGTGGAGGTCAGGCGCGGCGAGCAGGTGGTGGAGGTCCGCGCCGGGCAGCAGCTACGGCTCGACGCCGCCGGCGCGGGCAAGGGCGCGGGCAAGGGCGCTGGAAAAAGGCCGAGTAAAGGCGGTGGTAGCGGCGGGGCGAGCGGGGGCGGCGTGGGCCTGCCCGCGCCCACGGGCGTGACGCTCTGGACGGACTGGACCGGGGGGCTGGCCTGGCCGGCGCCGGACGCGCCCGCGGCGCCCCCCGGCATGGGGGAGATCGGCGCCCGCCGGCCGGGATCGCTGGGCAAGGCGAGCTTCCCCCTGGCGGTGCGCTCGCTGGACGTCAAGACGCGGATCCAGGGCGATCTGGCCACCACGGTGGTGGACCAACGCTTTTTCAACCCGGCCAGCGAGGATCTCGAGGGGGTCTACCGCGTGCGGCTGCCCCCCGGGGCCATGCTGCACGCCTTCTGCATCGACCGGCCCAAGGCAGCCGCCAAGCTGGTGTGCGGCTACGTCAAGGAGCGGCAGGCCGCCCGCAAGACCTACCGCTCCAAGGTCTACGCCGGCTCCACCGAGGATCCGGCCCTGCTCGAGTGGGAGGCGCCGGGGCGCTACAAGGCGCACCTGTATCCCCTCAAGGCGGGCGCCACTCGCCGGGTGGTGATCCTGTACTCCGAGTGGCTCACCCGGCAGGGCGAGCGGCGCCGCTGGCGCTACCCCATGGGGGGGCCGGCCGACAGCGCGCCGCTGGTGCAGGAGCTGCGGCTCGAGGTGGACGTGGAGGGCAGCGGCGCCGGGCGCGTGGCGGCGGGTTTGGGGGCCACGGTGGACGGTCACGCCGTGGTGCTGCAGCGCTCGGACTTCCGGCCCCGGGCCGACTTCGTGCTGGCGCTGCACGGCGGCGGACAGACGGGCGCGGCGCGGACCTACGTCAGCGACGAGCGCGCCCCCGAGGGGCGCTACCTCATGGTGCGGCTCGCGCCGTCGGTGCTCGAGCGACGCGGCGACCGGGAGGGGCTCGATCTGGCCCTGGTGGTGGACACCAGCGCGGACACCGATCCCAGCGAGCTGCAGCTCGCCCGGGCCACGGTGGCGGCGCTGCTCGGGCACCTCGGCCCCGACGACCGGGTGGCCGTGCTGGGGGCCGACCTGGACGTGCAGGCCGCCGATGGCGAGAAGCCCGAGCTGCAGAAGGTCACGCCCCAGCGCGTGCAGCAGGCCCTGGAGCGCCTCGCCCGCCGGCCGGTGGGCGGCGCTACGGATCTCGGGCGGGTGCTCACCGCCGCGGCCGGGCTGCTGCAAAAGGGGCGCGAAGGCGCGGTGGTCTACATCGGCGACGGCGTGCCCACCGTGGGCGAGCTCGACGCGGCGGCGCTGTCCAAGCGCCTGGCGCGGCTGGCCCGACCGGTGCGCCTCTACGGCGTGGCCGTGGGGCCCGAGGCCGACCTCGGCCTGCTCAAGGCCCTGGCCAGCGGCCACGGCGGGTTGGCCCAGCGGGTCACGGTGCGCGCCGAGGCGGCCCGGGCGGCCCTGCAGCTCGCGGCCCACGCCAGCCGCCCGGCCCTGCACCGGCTGAAGATCGACCTGGGCCCCAAAATGGAGCGGGTGTTTCCCGCCCGAGCGGTGACCGCGGTGGCGGGCCAGGACCTGGTGGTGCTGGGCCGGCTGCGGGGCGGCGCGCCCAAGGCCGTGACGCTCAGCGGGTGGTACCGCGGCCGTGAGGTCAACGAGAAGCTGAGCCTCTCGCCCCAGCGCGTGGACGACGAGGGGGACCTGCGGCGGCGCTGGGCCTCGGCCCGGCTCGATGAGCTGCTGGCCGGCGGCGCGGGCCGCGAGGAGGTGGCCGAGCTGGGCACCCGCTTCGACCTGATCACGGCCCACACCTCCATCTACGTCCCCAGCGCCGGGGAGACCCCGGAAAGCGCCGAGCAGAAAAAGAAGCTCCGCCAGACCACCCGCCGGGTAAAAAAGGAGCTCGCGCGCCAGGCGCGCACCTCTCGCCAGCGCGAAGCCAAGCGCCGCGCCAAGAGTCGGTATCGCCCCGAGTCGGTGAGCGCCACCCGCGCCGCCGACCAGAAGGCCACGGGATCTGCCATGTCCGCGCCCAAGCGCGAGGCCGAGGCCGGCAACGGCCTCTTGGCCACGGCCAGCGAGGCGGCGCCCGCCCCGCCGGCGTCAGCCCCGACGGCTGAAAGGAGCAAGGGCGCCGCGGACAAGGTGGATGACCGGGTCACGGCGCGCGGCGCGGGCCCGGCGCGCCCGCGCTATCGAGCCAAGGCCAATCGGCGGCCTCGCCGCGCCCGGAAGAAACGCAAAAAAAGAGCCCTCGGCTCCCTGTTCGGCTCCGAAGGCTTCGGCAACGGCGGCGGCGGTGGT
>CAYFWA010000921.1:0-2940 GCA_964346625.1 uncultured Myxococcales bacterium | reverse complement strand
GGCGTCCGGCTCCGGCGTCCGGCTCCGGCGTCCGGCTCCGGCGTCCGGCTCCGGCATCCGGCTCCGGCGTCCGGCTCCGGCGTCCGGCTCCGGCGTCCGGCTCCGGCCAACCTCTCCCGTGTCCGTCCAACCGCGGTGTGCGGCGTGTTTCACATCGTCGGTTTTGAGGTTGAAGACGGCCCAGAAAAGGGCTGAAGAAAGGAGGGAAGGAAGGATCCCGAGGGGGGTCCCGCCGCCGCAGCGACGGCCGCCGGTGACCTTGCGGCCCCTCGGGAGCGGTGGTGCCCGGGCATCCCAGGCGGCACACCGACGTGTGACGACCTCAGGGGGCCACCACCTCACCGGTCACCGATTGGTAGATACTCACTGGATCACCTCCTTTCTGGCGCGTTGACGATGCGGGTCCCGTCCCCGCTCCGGTGCGCGGCCGCGGCAGAACATCGCGCCCCGGACCGATCCGTGTACAAATCCCCGGTTGAGGGCGGATCGGACCCCTAGCATAGCACGGGACACGAAAGTCACCGCAAATTTTGCCTGCGAGACAGTCTGCGAGCCATCTGGGCGGGAGAGGCCGAAGCCCGGCGCGGCGGGCGGGAGAGGCCGGAGCCTGACGCGGTGAGCGCGAGCGCCCGCCTCAGGGCGCGGTGTCCGAGCAGCACGCGAGCACCCGTCTCGGGGCGCGGTGTCCGAGCAGCACGCGAGAGGCCGCCTCAGGGCGCGGTGTCCGAGCAGCACGCGAGCGCCCGTCTCAGGGCGCGGTGTCCGAGCAGCACGCGAGCGCCCGTCTCAGGGCGCGGTGTCCGAGCAGCAGCGGAAGCCCACGGTGGGCAGCACCACCGTGCCCACGGCCTGGGCCGTGGTGAAGTCGCAGGCGAGGCCGGGGGCGGGGGTCTGGTACTCGCCGCCGCGCACGCCGTAGACCGGGTCACCGCCCGAGGTGGTGCCGGTCTGGGGATCGGTCCACTCGCGCAGGTTGCCGCTCAGATCCGCCACGCCGTCCTCGGACAGGCACTGGGCCCGATCGCCGGCGGGCAACAGCACGTCGTCGTCGGCGCCGCCGGGAACCCCGTCGTGGTCCACCCCGTTGCAGGTGTCGGCCTGGTAGGTGTCGCCGTAGGGGTAGCGGTAGCCGGTGGCCCCGGCGCAGGCCGCGGCCCACTCGGCGGCGGTGCACAGCCGCTTGCCCACCTGGGCGCAGGCTGCGGCCGCGGCGTCGTGGGTGAGGTTGGCCCAGGGCAGCGCACCGTCGCGCGAGCAGGGGCGGGCGTCCGAGGAGCCGGCGGACGAGGCGCTGGCGTCGGGGCGCGAGGCCTCGTAGCGGTAAATCCAGAAGTCCAGCCCCGAGTGCTGCACGTGCACCATGTCGTCGAGCACTCGGGCGGGGTCGGCCGGATCGAAGTTGTCCACCACGCCGTCGCAGTCGTCGTCTACCGCGTTGCACTGCTCGGCCCGCGGGGCCAAAGGGTCGGGATCCGGCAGCACGCTCAGGTCGCAGTAGGTGGCGGTGGCGTCCACCGGGTCGCAGGCGCGCACGCCCACGTCGCGGCAGGCGCCCACGCCGCCGTTGTCGCACTCGAGGCCCAGGTCGCCGAAGACCTCGTCTGCCGCCCCGTCGCAGTCCCCGTCGGCGCCGTCGCACAGGGTCTCCTCCAGGGCGATGCCGTTGGGCACCAGGGGGTCGAACTCCACCGACGGCGGATAGTCGCAGTACCACGTGGTCACCGGCGGATTGCCCCGGGTGGCGCAGATCATGGTGACCCCCGCACACGGCGTGCCCGCCTGGTCGCGGCACAGGCCCTGGGGCGGCGCCGGTAGATCGGCGGGCTCGTCGATCTCTCCGTCACAGTCCTCGTCCACGCCGTTGCAGTCCTCGGGCTGGGGCGGATACACCGGGCAGGTGTACTCGCAGCCCGGCGCCGCCGGATCCAGGTCCGCGAAGCCGATCTGGCACGAGACCAGCTCGCAGTCGCCCTCGACGCACACCACGTTGGCGTGGGGCGCGGCGCAGATGTTGCCGCAGGTGCCGCAGTTTTCCGGGTCGTTTTGCTTGTCGAAGCCGTTGTCCACCACGCCGTCGCAGTCGTCGTCGCGCTCGTTGCACACCTCCTCGGTGCCCGGCGGGATGCAGACGGGACCCGCGTCGGGCTCAAGGCCGCTGGCGTCGCCCGACACGGGGCTGGCGTCGCCCGACACCCCGCCGTCGCCGTAGATGTCGTAGGTGTGCACCCGGCAGCCGCCCGCGAGGATCCCCAGGCCTGCGAGGCCCCCGAGACCCCCGAGGCCCAGGCCGAGCCCGCCGGCTGCCAGGGCGATGACCAGGGCGCGGCGCCCCCGCGACCGCCGGGGCTGCGACGATAGCCGGGGCTGCGGCGATAGCCGGGGCTGCGGCGATAGCCAGGGCGCCCGCGACCGCTGGCGCCCTCTCGCGATCCGGGGCCCTCTCGCGATCCGGCGCCCGCGCCGCCGACGCAGCGCGAGCAGCAGACCCCAGGCGCCGAGCGCCAGGGGCAGCCCGGCGTCGCCGGCGCCGCCACCCAGGCCGGCCCCGCCGCCGCCTCCCAGGCCGGCGCCGCCGCCGGCCTGGCAGCCGCAGCCGCCGCCGCCGGCGGTGAGCCGCAGGACGGGCTCGCCGGGCGGGCGCTCGGCCTCCGGGGCGCAGCGCCCCTGGCCGTCAGGCTCCACCACGCAGCGCGCGCCGGCGGGGCAGTCGAGCAGCGGGCAGGGATCGGGGACGCACTCGCCGGGGGGCACACACACCGACCCGGGCTCGCAGTAGACCAGGCCGCAGACGTCGGCCTCGCAGGTGCCGCCCACGCAGAGCTCGCCCGCGGGGCAGCCCACCTCGTGGCAGGGATCGGGCGCGCACCGGCCCTCCGGACCGCAGCGCTGCCCCGCGGGGCAGCTCCCCTCGTAGCAAAGCGGCACGCACTGGCCGTCGGC
>CAYFWA010000920.1:0-2941 GCA_964346625.1 uncultured Myxococcales bacterium | reverse complement strand
CAGCCAGCCGGGATGGATCGGCGGCCTGAACGATCAGATAATTCGTGATCGGGCCCTTACCCTGATCCGCCCGTCAGATCCGCGGGACGGGCCCTGGTGCGCCGAGATCCTGCTGCGCACCGGCGCCTTCGGGCTGGTGGTGCTCGACGGTGTGGCCGTCCCCCCCCGCGCAGCGCCGCGGTTGGCTCACCGGGTGCGTGAGGCGGGCTGCGCTTTCCTGATCGTGCGCCCGGCGGCCGGGGGCGGCGCCGAGCTCGGGAACGGCACCGGCACCGGCACCGGCACCGGCACCGGCACCGGTGAGGCCGGGGCGGCACGGGAAAACGGCCACAGCGGCGCCGCCGTCCGGCTGTCCCTGTCCCCTGCGCCGATCTCCGAGGCCGCAAGCCCGGCCCACGGCTCCGCAAGCCCGGCCCACGGAGCCATAACCCCGGGCCCCCGCGAGCCGATCGTGCGCCGCATCACGGCCGCGCTGATCAAGGGCGGCCCCTACGAGCAGGTGGATCTGAGCTGTGTCTCCCCCCCGTCGCATCGGCTGTGTGCTCATCCCATCGTTCCCGATCGTCGTGGCGGCGCGCGCCGCGGCCGGAGCTGGTGACGAGGCGCTGACAGAGGCGCTGTCCGCCACCTCGGCCGCCACCTCGGCCGCCACCTCGGCCGCCACCTCGGCCGCCACCTCGGCCGCCGCTTCGGCCAACGCCAACGCCCTGCCCGACGCGTTGCCGCCCCTGGTGCTGGTCACCGGCGCGGGATCCCGGGCCCGGGTGCGGGCGGCGAACCGGGCGGCCCGAGCCGCGGGCATCCGCCCGGGGGTGCACACCGCGGCGCGCGCCCGATCCTGCGCCGCCGACCTCCGGGTCCTGCCGTGGGACGACGACCTGCTGCAGCGCGCGCAACAGGGCCTCACGGCCCGGCTGCTCGGGCACTCCCCGGCCATCACCTGCGCCGCGCCGGGGCGCTTCTGGGTGGACGCCAGCGGGCAGGATCGGCGCGGGGGCGAGGTCGCTCTCGCCCGCCGGCTGCTGGTCAGCGTGCGCGAGGCGGGCTACCCCGGGGTGCGGGTGGGCCTGGCCGGCACCGTGGTGGCCGCCGAGGTGGCCGCTGCCCTGGGTCACGGGGACGCGCGGCTCCGGTCGGCGCCGCTGCGGCGGGTGCCACCGGATCCCGCGCCGCCGTCCGGCCACGGCGTGGACGCCTCGTTTCTGGCCCCCTTGCCCCTGTCGCTGCTGCCCCTGCCGCCTGCGCTACAGGAAGATCTGGCCCTGCTGGGCGTGGAGCGCATCGGCGCCCTCGCCGCCCTGTTCGCCACCTCCCTGGAGGTACGCTTCGGGGCGCCGGGCCTGCGGGCTCGGGAGCTCGCCCGGGGCTGCGACCCCCGGGGCCCCCTCTGCCAGGGCGGCCCTCGGGAGCGGCTGGTGGAGCTCCCCCTGGAGCCGGCCGTCGATTCCCTGGAGCCACTGGTGTTCAGCGCCCGCGCCGCCCTGGTCGCCCTGCTGCGCGCCGCCGATGAAGGCGGCGCCATCGCCCGGCTGCGGCTCCATCTCCATCTGGAGGCCGACCGGCTCGACCCGCTCGGCCGCCCCGACCGCTCCGACCGCCCCGACCGCCCCGACCGCTCCGACCGCTCCGACCGCTCCGACCGCTCCGTCCGCTCCGTCCGCTCCGTCCGCTCCGTGGTGATCCGGGAAGCCGGGCTGGCCCGCCCCACCCGCCGGCTCGGGCCCCTGGTGGATCGCTGCCGCGCCGCCCTGGAGTCGGTGGCCCTGCCCGCGCCGGTGAGCGCCATCGGGGTGGAGATCCTGGAGCAGGTCCGCGGGGGCCGCGGGGAGCAGGGCGACCTGTTTCAGGCCCGGTTCCGGGATCCCGAGGCCCTGGAGGCCGCGCTGTCGCGCATCCGCGCCCGCTGCGGCACCGCCAGCGTGGTCCGGCCGGTTCCAATAGACACCCACTGCCCCGAAGCCGGCGGCCGCTGGGGCCCCGACCCACCGCTCGAGGTCGACGCCGGGGCCGCCGCAGCGGCCTTTCCCCCCACCGAGCCCTGGGCCCCGCCGGAGCCACCGCCGGGGCCAATGGAAGGAGAGCCATCGGAGCCCCTTTCCACCGGCCCCGGCCCGACGCAGGCCTCAGACTCGGGGGATTCGGGCCAGGCCCCCCCGGACGAGCCTCCCCTGCCCGCTGCCCGCCGAGTCCCCGCGCACCCCGCAGACATCGACGTCCGCGGGCCGAACGCTTCCGTCTCCACCGCCGAAAACACTGTCGACGGCGCAAGCGGCGCAGGCGGCGCGGGTGACGAGGGTGACGAGGTGGACGCGCCCCCTGTCGCCCTGCGGCTGGACCGCCGATGGATCCGGATCCGTTCCAGCGGACCGGCCTTCCGGCGCAGCGGTGCCTGGTGGGACCCCCTTCCCTGGGAGCGCACCGACTTCGAGGTGGTCACCCGGGACGGCGCGCGGCTGCTCGTCTCGCGCCAGGGAGGAGCCTGGCGCCTGCTGGGGTGGGAGGACTGAGTGTCCAGGGTGCCCTGGTGGCGCTGAAGAGTTGAGCGGACTTGGACTCGGACCCGGACCCGGACCCGGACCCGGAATCGGACCCGGACCCGGACCCGGACCCGGACCCGGACCCGGACCCGGAATCGGACCCGGACCCGGACCCGGAATCGGACCCGGACCCGGAATCGGACCCGGACCCGGACCCGGACCCGGAATCGGACTCGGACCCGGACTCGGACCCGGACTTGGACTCAGACCCCTCTTCCGTTCACGCGTAATGTCCTACAGATGCGCAGAAGTTGAGCCCTCAGACGAGAAGAGTAAAGTGGGAGTCGAGGATTCCCATGCCCCGCGCCTTGCCCATGCCCTTAGGCCCCGATCACGAATTATCTGATCGCTCAGGCCGCCGATCCATCCCGGCTGGCTGCGTGAGCTCGCTTCGCTCGCGGGTC
>CAYFWA010000919.1:0-2941 GCA_964346625.1 uncultured Myxococcales bacterium | reverse complement strand
GCACGACGAGCACGACGAGCACGACGAGCACGACGAGCACGACGAGCACGACGAGCACGACGAGCACGACGAGCACGACGAGGCGAACGCGCCGGGTGCGGCACAGGCGCGCTCGCCCGACGACGCGGCGCCCCGGTGAGCGGGGCGAAAGGGACAGCCATGGCGACCATCCTGATCATCGACGACAACGAGACCATCCGGCTGGGACTCAAACAGATCGTCAAGAAGATGGGCCACGAGGCCCTCACCGCGGCGTCGGGCTACGAGGGGCTCGAGCGGTGCCGGACCCAGGCGGTGGACTTCGTGATCACCGATCTCAAGATGGAGGGCCTCGACGGCGTGGGGGTGCTCAAGGGCGTGCGCGAGATCGACCCCGACATCCCCACCATGATCATCACGGCCTACGGCACGGTGGACACCGCGGTGGAGGCCATGAAGCTGGGGGCCTTCGATTTTCTGACCAAGCCCTTCGAGCCCGAGGTGGTGCGGCTGAAGGTGACGCGGGCCCTGGAGCTCGGCGCCGCCCGCCAGGCCCGCGTGCGGGCTGAGTCCACCTGCGAGTACCTGCAATCCCGGCAGGTGGAGCGCCACGGGGGCTATGGCGCCATCATCGGGACCTCGGAGCGGATGCAGGCCATCTACCGCGTCATCGAGAAGGTGGCCCGCACCGAGGCCTCGGTGCTCATCAGCGGCGAGAGCGGCACGGGCAAGGAGTTGGTGGCCCAGGCGATCCACCAGGGCGGACCGCGCGCCCAGGGGACGTTCATCGCGGTCAACTGCGGCGCGCTGGCCGAGACCCTGCTCGAGAGCGAGCTGTTCGGCCACGAGCGCGGCGCCTTCACCGGCGCGGTGAAGCGCAAGCTCGGCCGCTTCGAGCTCGCCGACGGCGGGACGCTTTTTCTCGACGAGGCCGGCGACATCCCCCTACCGCTGCAGGTCAAGCTCCTGCGGGTGCTGCAGGAGCAGACCTTCGAGCGGGTGGGGGGCGAGCGCACCGTGAAGGTGGACGTGCGCATCATCGCCGCCACCAACCGGGAGCTGCAGGCCGAGGTGTCCGCCGGGCGCTTTCGCGAGGACCTGTTTTACCGGATGAACACCATCCCCATCGAGCTGCCCCCGCTGCGCGAGCGGCGCGAGGACATTCCCTTGCTGGTGGAGCACCTCATCCGAAAGCACGCCCCGCAGACCAACCCCCAGGTGCGCTCCATCCGCGACGACGCCCTCGGGCGCCTGATGGCCCACCACTGGCCGGGCAACGTGCGCGAGCTGGAAAACGCGGTGAACCAGGCCCTGGTGTTCGCCGAGGGCGAGCAGATCGACGTCTCGGCCCTGCCGGCGCAGCTTCAGGGCGCCGACGACGACAAGCTGAGCGTGCCCAAGGGCGAGATGGCCCTGCCCGAGGTGCTCGAGGAGCTCGAGCGCCAGCTCATCCTCAAGGCCTACAAGCAGGCCGACGGAGTGAAGACCGAGACCGCCCGCCGGCTGGGCATCAAAACCTCGGCGCTGTACTACAAGCTGGAAAAGTACGGAATCTCGTAGGTCACCACGTAGAGAAGGGCACCTGTGTCGGATTTGATGCACCGGTCGCGCGGGATCTCAGATATCTGAGGGTATATGGGAGAGAGCTCAATCATTTCGGGAGGCAAATCTGGCCGCGGATTTGCATCTCCTGGGAGCCGGTGATTTGTCCATGAGACGGCTACTTTTCATATCGCTGCTCGCTGGGACCCTGCTCGCCGCGACCCTGCTCGCCGCGGCCCTGGCCGCCGGGCCCTCGATCCCCGCGGTGAGCGCGGCGCCGGCGGCCCGCGACGCAGACACCTCCACCTCCACGGTGCTGAGCAAGGGGCTCGCCGAGCTCAACCGCCACTTCGCCGAGCTCAACCGCCTGCTGGTGTCCCGCCAGAAGCAGCTCGAGCGCCTCGAGCGGTATCGGGCCACCATCTCACAGGTGCGCAAGCAGCCCGCCGGGCCGGCGCGCGACTTCAAGCTGCGCCGGCTGCTGGCCGACGCCCGCGCCCCGGCCAAGCGGCTGTCGAGCCTCGACGCCTCCATCCGCCGGGCCCAGCAGAACGTGGAGCGGTCTCGGCGGAAGCTGCGCGACAAGCTTTCAAAGTTGCAGGGGAAACGGCGCGCCAAGGTCAAGCGGGTGCTCCAGCGTACCCGGCGGGATCGCAAGGCCCGGGTGCTCAAGGTGGCCCAGCCCCGGCTCCACCCGCTGGACGGTCCGCGGCAGATCGAGGAGAAGGCCGACGTCCTCAAGGACTCCGAGGACAAGATCCGCCGCCGCCTCGCCGAGATCGGGCGGGTGATCAACCGCTTGAAAAAACGGCGGAAGCTGCGCTCCATCTCCCGCCGGGTGGACCGGTACACGGGCCTGTTCAACGAGGACTCCAGCCGCCGGCGGGTCACGCGCGTCCGCGCCAACAAGACCCCCAGCGAGCCCTCGGTGGGGGAGGGCGGATCCCCCGCGCCGGCCGGGCAACAGGACGCCGATCCCAGCAGCCTCACCGGCAGCTACAACGGCGACGACGCCAACGCCGAGCTCGACGGCACCCGGGGAAGTGGTTTGTCCTCGGGCACCTACGCGGTGGTGCTCAGGGAGCTGCTCACCCCCGCCACCCTGCAGGCCCTGCGCGAGGCCAGCCGCAGCAAAGACCCCGCCACGCGGCTCGAGGCCCTCAACCGCGCGCGGGCCGAGCTGCGCAAAAAAGCCCGCCAGCTTCGCCGCCGCCACCAGCAGTACCGCAAGCGCGCCCGCAAGCTGCAAGAAAAACAGCGCAGCCGCCAGCGCTGAGATCGCGCCGAGATTCCCCAAAAAACCATTGCTTCGGCTCGGCTGTCGTGAGGGCTACGTGTAGCATTGTGTGCGCGCTGGTGAGATTCAGGCCCCGGTCACGAATAAGGTGTCCAGTTCAGGGCGCCGAGGCGCCCGGCTGGC
>CAYFWA010000918.1:0-2942 GCA_964346625.1 uncultured Myxococcales bacterium | reverse complement strand
CCGGTACGCGCCATCGTCGCGCCTTGCCAGCCGCGCGCCTCGCGCGCCAACTTGTAGAGTTAATTTTGATCAGGACCCCAACCGCGCGTGGCGCTACCGAGGGGAGGGGGGGGGGCTGCCCTCAGCCGAAGATGGCCTCCAGCTCGGACTCCACCTTGTTCTCGGGGGAGCCCTTGGCCACCGAGAGCTCCTTGACGATCAGGTTCCGCGCCGTATCCAGCATCCGGCGCTCACCAAAGGAAAGTGTTTTTGTCGACTTCAAACGAGACAGGTCGCGGTAGACCTCGGCCACCTCGAACAGGGAGCCGGTCTTGATCTTTTCCATGAAGCCGCGGTAGCGCCGGTTCCACGTCTGCTTGTCCACTTGGACCTCGTTCTCCTTGAGGATCGCCATCACCTCCCCGATCTCGGAGCGGCTGGCCACCTGGCGCAGGCCCACCTGATCGGCCTTGGCGGTGGGCACCATGATCTTCATCTCGGAGTCCAGGATCTTCAACACGTAGAAGGAGGTGACCATGGAGGCGATCTCCTTTTCCTCGATCCCCACCACCTCCGCGACGCCCTGGGCGGGATAGACCGCCTTGTCACCGACATGGAACTCGAGTTCCATAGACTCAACCTCCGGTAACGTCAACGCTCGACCTCGTTTCTCGTCCTAGCCAGAAAACACTTTGAAATCACTGAATCTTTCATGGTCGAGCCTGCCTGAACTATTGCCTTGCAACGGCGTGGCAACTACGGTTATCTACGGGTGGACGATTGCACCCCGTTCTTGGTAGCCGCGACCAGGCCGCCAACACGACGGCATGAAAGTATATCAGGTATGCTAAAATAATCCAACAAGAATAGACCAAGAATCGACCAAGAATCGATCCATGAGAGGGCTCGAGGCCGGGAGCGCGGCGAGAGCCGCGTTGAGAGCCGCGTTGAGAGCCGCGTAGAGCTACGGATCTTTTGCATCTAGGATGGCTTGCATGAAAAAGAGCACGGATCCCCTGGGCGCGCTGCTGGTCGCCGAAGGCGTGCTCACCGAGCGACAGCGGACCGATGTGCTCGATCAGCAGCGGGAGGGCTTGGCCTTCGCCTCGCTGGTCTATCTGCTGGGCTACGCGGACGAGGAGACACTGGTGCGCTCGCTGTCGCGACAGATGGGCACCCCCGGCGTGCTTCTCGAGCAGAGCATCGTGTCGCTGCACAACCTCCGGGACGTCCCCGAGGAGATCGCCCGCCGCTATACCCTGTTGCCCCTGTACCAGGACCGGCAGCACGTCTACGTGGGCGTGGCCGACCGCATGGAGGCGGACGTGCTCAACGAGCTGTCCATCATCACCGGCCGCACGGTGATCCCCCACGTGGCCCTGCAGGTCTGCCTGGCGCGGGCCATCCGGGACTGTTACCGGCTGCTGGACGTGGGTGACGCCTACTGGTTCGGGGATCGCACCGGCATCGAGGACCTGAACGACTCCAACGGGGTGCTCACGCCCGTGCTCGACGTGGACGACCTGGATGAGCTGCCCCCCGAGGTGGAGGCGGCGCCCCTCGACGTGACGGATCCCAACCTGGCGGTGCCGGTGAACCCGGAAGACATCGTCAGCGCCCAGGAGACGGCCAGCGGCGAGGCCGGGGCGGCGGACGGGGAGGAGGACGACGAGGAGCTGGAGCTCGATGGGGAAGGGCGGGCGCCGTTGCCCCCGCCCCGCCGGATCCTCGTGGTGGACTCCGACGAGCGGGTCCGCGTCCAGGCAGGGGATCTGCTGGAGCCCGAGGGCCACACGGTGGTCCAGGCCAGCACCGGCCTCGAAGCCGTGCGTGAGATCCGGCAGCAGGCGCCGGATCTGCTCCTCATCGAGATGATTCTGCCCGAGATCCAGGGCTACCAGCTCTGCCGGCGGATCAAGTCCTCCCGGCGCTACGGTGACATCCCCGTGGTCCTGGTGACCGGCTCCGAGACCTCCCAGGAACGCAGCCGCGATCTGGTGGAGCGCTACGGCGCCGACGACGTGGTGTCCAAGCCCTTCCAGCACGCGGGGCTGCTGGGGGTGGTGAACCACCTGCTGGCCCGACCGCGATCCCTGCGGCCGGCGGCCGACACGGATCGTGCGCCCTTCGAGGCCGCCATCGAGCACTACAAGGCGGGGCGTGCCGAGCAGGCCGTGGAGGCCCTGCACGAGGCCCTGGAGATCGATCCGCTGTCGGCCCGCAGCCACTTCGTGCTCGGCAACATCCTGCAGCACCAGGATCGCCGCTACGAAGCCATCGACGCCTACGAGCAGACCACCCAGCTCCGGCCCGACTACTTCCCGGCGCTTTCCCGGCTGGCGTTTTTGTACTACCGCACCGGCCACACCCAGCGGGCCCTGGACACCTGGCGCCGGAGCCTGGCGCACTGCGACGATCCGCAGCAGCGCGTCCGGATCGAGGCCTTCATGGAGAAGCTGGCAAAGGAGGCGACGCCGTCGGGCCCGTGATGGAGCGCGGGAACCCACCCGATGGGGCGCAGGAGCCTCCCGGCGGGCCTTCGCCCCCGCGGCTCACCGCAGGCGCGCACCAGCGCACCAGCGCACCAGCGCACCAGCGCACCAGCGCACCAGCGCACCAGCGCTTGACAGCTAGGGCGATTCTGGTAGGTATGAGCTTTGCTCTGGCGGGCGCCATCCCCATGGCGCCCCCGGACCGTGATCCTTGACAGCCGAGCTTGACAGCCGAGCAATGAGGTCGATCGACCGACCGTCGGTCGACCGACCGTCGGTCGACGATGGTCGCCATTTCTTGCGGAGAGTTGGCCGAGCGGACGAAGGCGCCTGATTCGAAATCAGGTGTACCAATCTGGTACCGGGGGTTCGAATCCCTCACTCTCCGTACCGCTACGCTGGAGAGATGACCGAGAGGCCGAAGGTGCACCTGGCGTGAGCGTGCGTGCCATTAGAGATGTGTGCGGATGG
>CAYFWA010000917.1:0-2943 GCA_964346625.1 uncultured Myxococcales bacterium | reverse complement strand
GAGGCGCCCGAGGCGCCCGAGGCGCCCGAGGCGCCCGAGGCGCCCGAGGCGCCCGGCGAGCGAAAGGACAAGGCATGAGCGCTACGTGGTGGCTCAACGCCGCGCCGTGGCCCGCGCTGGCCATGAGCACCTCGGGCTGGATCGGCCTGGTGGCGGTGCTGATGGTGGCGGGGCTGGTGTTTCTGGGCGCCGAGATCTTCGTCATCCCGGGCTTCGGCATCGCTGGCGTCGTGGGCATGGCGAGCCTGGTCGCCGGCGTGGTGCTCGGCTGGATTCAGCTCGGGGCCTTTTGGGGATTTTCGTTGCTCCTGGTGAGCGGCGTCGCTACGGTGGCCGCGTTGTGGGTGGTGTTCAAGACCGACGCGGGCCAGAGGCTGATCCTCGGCGACTCGCTCACCGACACCGTGGCGGTGAACGACGAAGGAAGCTCGCTGCGCGACGCCGAGGGCGTGGCCGTGACCAACCTGCGCCCCTCGGGCAGCGCAGACTTCGGCGACACCCGCCTGCAGGTGGAGACCGAGGGCGAGTTCGTGCCCCGGGGCTCGAAGGTGCGCGTGGTGGCGGTGGTGATGGGCCGCGTGGTAGTGGAGACAGTGGACGAGGCGGATCCCGGCCCGGCCGAGGCCGGTCAACCGGATCCGCAGGGGGCGCCATGACGGCCCCGTGAAGGTCCGATGCAGGTCCCGGCCCGCGCCGCCTCCGGCGGCGGGCCGCGGAGATCAACCGATCTGGAGGAGAGGTGAAAATGCTGTCTTACGTATTCATGGAGTCGGGCGCCGAGAAGTACCTCGACCCGGTGGTGATCGGCATCGGCGTGGTGGTCCTGCTGCTTTTGCTACTGATCTTCACCATGATCCCCATCCGCCTGTGGCTGGCCGCCCGCTTCGCCAAGGCGGGGGTGGGGCTGTTTACCATGATCGCCATGCGGCTGCGGCGCGTCCCGCCGGACGCCATCGTGAACCCGTGGATCAGCGCCGTGAAGGCGGGGCTGCACCAGGAGGGGATCAACGTGGAGCGCATGGAGGCGCACTACCTGGCCAACGGCAACGTCCAGCTCGTGGTCAACGCCCTGATCAGCGCCAACCGGGCGGGGATCCCGCTGTCCTTCGATCGCGCCGCCGCCATCGACCTGGCGGGGCGCAACGTGTTCGAAGCGGTGCAGATGAGCGTCAACCCCAAGGTGATCAACACGCCGAAGGTCACGGCCGTGGCCAAGGACGGCATCCAGCTCACCTCCGTCTGTCGCATCACGGTGAAGGCCAACATCGACAAGCTGGTGGGCGGCGCCGGGGAGGAGACCGTTGTCGCCCGGGTGGGCGAGGGAGTGGTCTCCACCATCGGCTCGGCCTCGGACCACAAGGCGGTGCTGGAAAACCCGGACATGATCTCGCGCCGGGTGCTCGACTCGGGGCTGGACTCGGGCACGGCGTTTCGCATCCTGTCCATCGACATCGCCGACGTGGACGTGGGTCAGAACATCGGCGCCAAGCTCCAGACCGAGCAGGCCGAGGCCGACAAGCAGATCGCCCAGGCCAGAGCCGAGAGCCGCCGGGCCATGGCCGTGGCCAGCGAGCGGGAGAACATGGCCAAGGTAGAGGAGATGCGCGCCCGCCTCGTGGAGGCCGAGGCCCAGGTGCCCCTGGCCCTGGCCGAGTCGCTCAAAAGCGGCAACATGGGCTTCATGGACTACTACAACCTGAAGAACGTCGTCGCGGACACGGACATGCGCTCCGGCATCGCCAAGATGTCCGAGCCCGAGAACGACGGCTCCACCACGGAGTAGCCCATGAGCCGAGGATCCAGCCGACGCCCCCGCCGGCAAGCGGACCGCCCCATCGGTGAGGCGCCCGCTCCCGGGGCCCGGGCGGCGCCCGAGCCCCGGGAGCTTCTGTGGTGGCTACGCAACCGGCCCGCCTTCGTGCGCCGGTTCGCGCTCGCCCAGGTGCTCGGCGCGCCCCGCGGGCGGCGCCGCCGCGGTCGACCCTGGCACGACCCCCAAGGGACGCCCTAGGAGCCGCAGGCCATGGAGGAGCTGCTGTTCGCCCTGCTGGTGTGGATCGGGCGGAAGATCGCCCGCGGCTACCGGCGCACCCGCGACTGGCTCCAGGGCCGCAAAAACGCCCGCGAGGAGGCCAAGGTCCGCCGTCCCCAGGCCCAGCTCCCGGGCAGCACGGTGGCGGCGGACTCCCCCCTGCAAGGGGCCCGCGACGACCTGGTGGAGCGGGCGGGCCAGGTGCGCGATCTGGCCACCGCACGTGCGACGGCGCTGGAGGCCTCCGGCGCGCCGGCCGCCCTGGCGCGGACCCTGGAGAAGGAGATCGCGGCGCCCGCCGAGCGCATCCGCGACGCCGCCGCGCGCCTGCCCCTGCGCGAGGAATCGGCCGCGGAGCTCGCGCAGCTCGAGGCGCGCCTGGCGCCCCTCGAGCAGCTCGTGGTGGACCTCAGCGAGTACGCCGACCAGCGCGCCGGTGACCACGGCCGGGCCCTGCTGGCCGCGGATCGCGCCCTGGCGGCGCTGCGCGATCCCCTGGAGCAGTGGGCCCGCCACCGCGAGGGGGTCACCCTCCCCGCCTCGGCGCCGGTGGCGGTGTACGCCTCACCGGGGGCCGTGGACCCGGCGCTGGCCCGCCTCGGGCTGCCCGTGGCGGCCCTGCCCCGCAGCCTCCCCCGCGAGCCGTTCGCCTGGGCCGCCCTGGCGCGGGCCCTGGGGCGGGATCTGTGGCGGCGCGCGCCGGGCCTGCGGCCCGAGGTCCACCGGCGGCTCGGGCTGCCGGAGCGGACGCCGGTGCTGTTCGTCTCGCGCGGCTACTGGGGGCGAGAGGAGATCACCCACCCCTTCGGCCCCTGGCTCGAGATTCTGTGGGCCGACGCGGTGGCCGCCTGGCTGCTGGGCCCGGCCGCCGGCGTGGCGCTCTCGTCCTGGCTCGCCCAGCCCACCCAGCC
>CAYFWA010000916.1:0-2948 GCA_964346625.1 uncultured Myxococcales bacterium | reverse complement strand
ATACCTTGACGTATTTAACCGACGAGCGACGCAGACAGAATTGATGGATCGGCGCACGGATGCCGAAGTTATTCTTGCGCGAGCCCTTTAGATGGTTCATCACAGGTGCTTCAGATACCCGGCTCACCAGCCGGTGTCTTTCGAGCGCGTCTTCGCGAGCGTCGCTCAATTACCGAGTAACGGTGGTTCGATGGGTCTTGGAAACCACTGCTCATCACACCGCCGTCACAACCAACAGCTCGGGGTGTCCCCCCCGGAGGAGAAGACGGACCATGGCAAACAACGACAGCGGATTCACCGGCAAGCAGATGTTCGTGGCGTTCTTGGCGGGTACGGCCACCGGCGCCGCCGTGGCGATGCTGACCTCCCCTACCAGCGGGCCCCAGAATCGGGAAAAGATCAAGGGAGCCTATGACTCCACCGCGGCGCGGTTGAAGCGTAGCAAGGAGGCAGTCGAGGAGAAAGTGAAGTAGAAAATCACCAGAGCTTTGTATCGCGTGACACGATACAAAGTAAAGAGTACGAGTAAAGAGTACGAGTAAAGAGTACAAGGTCTCCTGCTGACCCCCCTTTCCTGCAGCCCTACACCCATCCACTCTTCTCCGTTTGGTAGTCGGGACCCTCGCGTCTACCGCCCCGATCCGATCCGATCCTCCCAGACGGCCTCCCAGACGGCCTCCCAGACGGCCTCCCAGACGGCCTCCCAGACGCCCTCCCAGACGCCCTCCCAGACGCCCTCTCCGCCGGGCTCCAACGCCACCTTCGCGGTCGTTCTCAGGGTTCTCCGAGCATTTTTGAGCTTATAAACAATTGATAATGCTAGTATTTTAGGAAAAGATAAAAAAATGTATCGAGAAGAGTCGATTGGGCTAGCCGTGGGGCGGCACTTCTGCTACGTTCCACATCGAGGGACGAAACATTCGCCCGTCGCGCCTGTCCCTCTCCCCCCCTTCCCAGTCCCCCGGGCCGGCGGGCACTTTTCCTCCTCTTTCGGAGATCCACTCCATCTCTGGACAGTTACCGACATGGGCGCGCGTAGCGCCCTGCCGGTTGAGGTGCGCGTGGCCCTGGCGCTCCAGGCTCATGGCTTCCCGTGGCTTTTCGACCGACGTATCTGTTTGTGGTTTGTGGGGCATTCGTGGGAAGCTCCTAACCCGGCCGTGGGCGTGGACGAAGGCGGCCCGTCTCCGAATGCCCCCCAGCAGCAACCACGCGGCGAGCAACACTGGCGAGAGGGGCGGCCGCGAGAGGGGCGGCCTTGGTTGCCCTATAGCCTGGCCGCAGGCGCACCCGCGATCGGGGGTGTCCGCGGTGCCACCGCCGTCACCGCCGGAGGCCGCGTCCCCGGGAGATCCATCCAGCCGGGCGGCGTCGGGGCTGGTCCCGGCATCCGACGGGGCCGCATCCGGGACCGCGGCGTCGGGCAGCGGCTCGCGCACCATGATCGCGCTGCCCACGATCTCGCCCTGATCGTCTCCCGTGTCGTACTGGGCAACGTTCACGATGACCTCGCCGAGGGTTCCCGGCCCCACCACCGCGTCCAGCACGATGTCCACGGCGCCGCCGGCCACGATCCAGATCCCGGTGAGCCTCAGCTCGGTGGCGGTGGACTCGTCCGTCCCCCCCCCGTCCACCACGAGCTGCCAGGAGGAGAACTGCGGTGGGATGGGATCGGTGATGGTCACGAACCCCGGCGCGGTGCCCACGTTCTCCACGTGGACGGTGTAGCGCACCGTATCGCCCGGCGTCACCGTACCGGAGCCGTCCACGTCGCCCACCAGCGACGCCTCCTTGCGCACCCGCTTGGGGTGGATCACCGCGCGAAAGACGTTGATGCCCACCAGGTTGTAGATCACCCAGAACTTGTCGTCCCCTGCGGTGTAGCTCATGTCCACGGCCGTGTCTCCCGGGGTGAGCCCGGCGCTGATGTCGAGCCGATCGATGTCCACCCCGATGACGTCGGTCTGGGCGGGCACCGTGGTGTTGATGGTGCGGTTCATGGGATTGCCCACCGGGTTGTACATATCTCCCACTGTCGTGGTGAGCCCCCCGGGCTGTCCCTGCACGGTCACCTCCTCCGGTCCGGCGCCCCCCACGTCCCCGTCCAGCACGTACCACGTCAGGTCTCCCTGGGCCGGGGTGTCCACGTCCAGCCCCCCGAGCTGCATCGCGCGCGTGGTCTGGTAGAGCTCCTCCAAGCCGTCGTAGAGCGCCACCCGACGCGGCGGCAGCAAATCCACCTCCTCGTAGACGAGCACCAGGGAGAAGCTCGCATTGTCCGTGGAGCCATTGGCCGCTCGGGCGGCGAAGCCCTCCACCTCGTAGGTGCCGTGCATGCCCGACACCGCCACGAGGGCGGTGATTTCGGCCCGGCAAGCCTGGATGTCGTAAGAGCTCGCTCCCGCCACGCAGTGACACTCGTCGGCGGTGACGGGCTGGATCATGGTGGCCCCCGGCAAGGTGACAATAACCTCGTCATCCATGAAGATGTCGCTGGCGCAGTCTCCCTGATCCGCCACCGTGCCCCCCCAGTAGAGATAGGCCGCCGTCAGGGAGGCGGTGGTGGGCACGTCCGTCGCGCCCACCATCACCGAGGCGGGCTGGCTCAGGGCGTCCACCCGGGTGGTGTCCGTGTCCGCCGCCGTGTCCACCGCCAGCGGGGCACCGGTGGCGAAGTAGTCCAGCCCTCCCTCCCACTGATCGAGCAGGGTCAGGGGGGCCCCACGGGCCACCCCCGCCGCAGCCCCGACCGCGAGCGACCCCAGCAGCAGCGCCGCGAGCCATCGCCGCCCCCACGCCGCGGCAACCTCGCCCGCTTTCGCCTCTCCCCGCCCCCCGCGGCCGTTCATCCTCTTCAGGGTGTCCATGGGCTTCATAGTGCTGCTCTCCGGGCCGTCCAACGTCCAACGTCCAACGTCCAACGTCCAACGTCCAACGTCCAACGTCCA